>JBBRJI010000006.1:0-25354 GCA_038219625.1 Pirellulales bacterium
TTCAAGCCCTCTCCGGCCTTTCAGGCCGACTCTCCCAAAGGGAGAGTGACTTCACCCTCCCTCCGGGAGGGTCGAGCGAAGCGAGGGGAGGGAAGGGTTTGACTCATTCTGCCGCTCGCCTAACAAACAAGTGTTACGACGTCGAACTCGGTAATTCGTTCGGTGATTTCTGATTGAGCCCTTTCGGCAACTTCGTTTTCAACCTGACAAGTGCCCGCATTTTCGTGGCCTCCTCCGCCATACTCTAGACAAAGGCTACCAATGTCGAGCGATGATGACCGATTGAATATGGACTTGCCAATGGTGAACACCGTGTTCTGCTGCTTTAATCCCCAAAGCACATGCATGGAAATCGTGCATTCTGGATGCATCGCGTAAATCAGAAAGCGATTGCCGGCGAATATCGTCTCTTCAGAGCGTAAGTCAAGCACAACCAGATTGCTATAGACCTTCGCGCAACGGTTGACTTGCTCTTTAAACGCCTCATTGTGTTCTCGATACAAATCGACCCGTTCGACCACGTCAGGTAACAACAATATTTCGTCGATCGAATGATCGCGGCAATAGTCGATCAAGGCCATCATCAATTGGTAGTTGGAGATGCGAAAATTGCGAAAGCGGCCCAAGCCTGTACGGGCGTCCATGAGGAACGAGAGAAGCTCCCAGCCTTGCGGGTTTAAGACATCCTGTAAGGTGAATCGAGCTGCGTCGGCCTTGTCCACGGCCTTCATCATAGCTGGTTGGATCGCAGGGAATCGCTCAGCACCACCGTAGTAGTTGTAAACGACCCTCGCTGCGGAATCCGCGTTAGGCTCAAGAACGTGATTGATTCTTTTTTCCCCGCCTGCTCGCTCTTCTTCGCTGTTGTGATGATCGAAACAAAGATGGCAACCCGCAACGTAAGGGAGATTGGTCAGGATGTCGAACTCGTTGACCTCGATTTTGCCATCCTGTACGTCTTTCGGGTGGACGAATTTAATCTCGCCAAGAATATCCATTTCCTTGAGTAACATGGCGCAGACAAGCCCGTCGAAATCGCTCCGTGTGATCAGACGATACTTTTGTAGGGACATGAAAGAGCCTTCCGGATTATTGGAATAGTCGGTAACGGTAATGGAGGGAAAGTGTGTCACAAAAAAATAGGTCACATAAATGGATGGAGCAAACCTTTTATAATTTTTCGTTGATCATGACTGGCTAGCTCCCTTTTCAACTAACCTTAGACGAATCACTGTTTAAACAAAAAAAGGCCCCGCGTTTTACGCGGGGCCTTTTTGGTTTTTTACTTAACGCATCGGTCTATGGCATGTCCGAATCTGGGATTTCCTTTGTCTTGACGGGTTGTCCGTCTTGACCAAACAGAAAGAACGAGCCACCTCCACCCCCGAAACTGCTCGGCATGTTGTAAATGTAGATCGCATCAATCGCCTTCACAATTCGAGTCTGTGCCTCACCCAAATGAGCCAGTGAATAGGGATCTAAACTATTGCGGCCTTCCAGTGTCGCGTCCAGCTTACGCTTAAGTTCCTTAAGTTGCATGAGCGCAAGCGCCGTCACCGGCTTGGTAACTGCATTCGAGTCTGTAGGTAATGCTAAATCGATCAACCGCTCCAAATGCTCACGTTGAAGGTTTCTACGCCATGAACTGATGCGTGGTTTTCGGGACGAGACCTCACCCTCAGGCTTGGCATCCAACTCCGACCAAATTTCAGCATAGATTTTGTCCATCAGTTCGGGCAGTGTCACGGCGTCCTTGTCCGAAGGAACAAGCCTCTCGTTGTCGAACACGCGGCGAAGCGTGCTTGGATTCATTAACATGGTCAACGCAGACGCTTGGACACCCAAGATTCGGTCGTGAATCGGGAATGTCGACTCTCCCATCGAACGCATCCCTTCATCGATCCATTTGTCATTGGTCAAGCGTTCCAAAATGGCTTGAGTGACTCCAAACGCTTCGTCCCGAAATGCATTTCTAAACACGAATGCGAGTGCATTGCGTTGACGTTCTGCAGAGATTGGAACGAGCGACTGACGGTTGCCCGGATCACCCTTCTTATCGCGATTGACAGTCGCCCCACCAATCCAATTGGCCATCATACTGACCGCCTTGGTTTGTTCGCCCAAAGTCAATTCGTAACCCTTGCGTGCTTTGCCCCAACTCTCGCCATCCTTAACAAACTTGTCGAGCAATCGCGAACGGTATAGCTTGACCAATCGCATTTGATTCTCGGCATAGTCAAGAGGCTCTTTGCTGTAGTCGTACCTACGCGCCAGTGGGTCAGGCCCGCTGGTGTCTTCGTCAGTTGCATACTGCATTTCAGGCTCAGATGTTCGCTTGAGAATCTCCGGTAGCTTTGCTTCCTCAGGCGTGTAACCGTACTCAATTGCCCAATAGTCGTAAGGACCGATTCCAGTCATGGTATAATCACCTCGGATTCCCCCCTCAACTTCGTAGGGCATATTGATTGGAAGGTAGTCCATCACCGACGATGCCAACGTCTTCTTGCCCTTGACTGCGTCCGAATTGATTTCCTTCAATGTGTAGACGCTCGACGCCTTGAAATTGTGACGCAATCCAAGAGTGTGTCCTGCTTCGTGGGCGACCAATTCGGCCAAGAGCGGTCCGATAAAAGCTTCCGGCATATTGTCCAATAGGCTTTCTTTGACCTTCTCCGGTTTCTTTGCCTCCGGCTTCTTTTCTTCTACCTTGGGCTCGTCCTTCTTGGGATCCTCCTTCTTAGGCTCTTCTTTCTTAGGCTCTTCTTTCGTACCATCTACCTTCTTCGGTTCCTCTTGCTTTGGTTCTTCCTTTTTGACTTCGTCTTTCTTCACTTCGGACTGGGGCAAGTTGCCTTCGTCATCGAACAAATCAAAAGCTAGGCGGGCCATGCTCATGTCCATTTGCTTTCCCACCGCGGCGGCACAGTAGCCATTTACTTGGCTGGTTCGACCAACCAAGCCATCGTACGGCTGATCACCGAGCAATGCCGAATCCACTTTCGTCAAGGGATGACCTCCAAATGGAAGCTTAGATTGGTTTGCAAAATAGCTTTTCAAGTGATCGCGATTCGCATTGGGTGCTAGTCGCAAACGTGGGTCCCAATTGGGATGGGAACCGAGCCAGGAAACGGTCTCAGGGCTCATGCCTTCCATCGCCAAATCAGGCATCATGTCGTGAAACTGGAAATTGAAGTGCCGAATCCATCCGTCGGTCAAAATGATGTCCGCGTCTAGGATTTCCCCTGTCAATGGATGCACACGACTAGGACCGATGGCAGTTCCAACGTCATTGTTTAGCCACCGCACGAAATTGTATTGCACGTCCTCAGGGTCGAGGTCCATGTTGTCACCCGTTTTCGCGTCCTGGTAATAGACTTCTACTGCATCCGAAAAGCCAATTTGTTCGAAGGCTTTGTTCCAGTACTCGATGCCTTGTTTGACCCACCTGCGATATCGCACGGGTGTTGTGTGTTCGATGTAGAAACGGATCGGCTTAACCGGTGGGCTGATCTTGAGGCTTGGATCGCGCTTTTCCATTCGCCATCGGGTAACGTAGCGAACAAGCTTTTTGTCTTCATCGTAACTACCCAGATCGGCGTAGTTGGTCAAAAAGTATCCAACCCGTTGATCCGCCTTGCGAGGCCGATAGCCGTTTTCCTCCGGCACTTCGCTGAACGAGAAATGCAAGGTTTGCAACTTTCCGCCCGCAGCCACGACTTCGAATGCCAATTCGGCGTTTTTGCTAAACGACTTTGCCTTCGCGATCTTAATAAGTTGTGGATCCTGGACGCGAACCGAAGGACCAAAGAATTTCGATGCATTGCCAACGAAGAACGCATCCGCATCGATCACCGGTCCGCCGCCGCGTGCCCCCATCGTAAGAATCGGGACATCCAACAAAACCGTGTCCGTAAACAATCGTTTTACCGACGATTTTGATTCTGGTTCACCGTTCGATCGAATGTCCATATTCGGTATGATCAACGCAAGACGTTTATTGTATTGCCGCCAGTAAACGTAAAAGTCGTTGGATTGAAGTCCTGCGTATTTATCGCCACTGCTAACGGTTAGGGCGATAAAGTACTTTTTCATAGCAAAGTCCTTTGGCAATTCCAAAAGCATCTGCCCGTCTTTTTCTCTTGTCCAAACGCCACATAACGACTGCTTGTCGGGCGACTTGGAATCGGCCTTTACAAACCCTTCCGCTACTTTTTCAAACGGAGGGTATTCTGGTTGCGGTGCAGTTTCTTGCGCCGAACTACTTTGCCACGGAAGAAAGCTAGCTCCAAACGCTGCTACAAGCGTTAGAGATCGCACCAGGGACTGACGATCCAGTTTCATTAGATTGTTCCAAGAAAGTTGCTAAACGGTACGTTTCAACGACGAAATGCATGATCAGATTCAAGTTCAAACCTGTCCCTTTCTGCAAAACCTTGAGAGTAAGGTCAGCGCGAGGGGGTGGGTCTGGCGAAGCCTACGTCGACTTCAAACCAATTCAGGCAGGCGAAAACGAGTTGTCGCGAATTTGATTTAGGATGCATACCGGATAATCCCCCTTTACCCGCAAATCCATCACAATCCGTAACGCCCGTCATCTTTGTGAATTATGAACGGATCTTCACACTAGGTCCAGTGCGGCAAACCCCTAGACGTGTCGAATATCAGGAGAAATTATGGAGCAACCTTAAGCGAGGCGGTGGCGCTCAGCGACACCAAAACCGGGCCACGGAGTGCCTGTTTCACAACGGATATGGGCTAACGTCAATACCATTCAATTTTTTTAACAGTCAGCCGAAGGCGTACTGGATACCATTAACGTACGCCTACGGCTAACGGTTAAACGAAGTTTTTGCGAAATTGGGCGTCATTGAACGGTATTGGGCTTAACATCAGAAATTTCAACGGAGACGTTACCTAAATTATCCCACAATCCATTGGATGGCTCGTTGACTTTTAAGAACAGTTCGCCCGCCTTCTCCGACGCTAGAATGGCATCCCCGCCGACTCGAATTGTTTCCCAGCGTTTGGTTTGCTCCTCGTCTCCAACCGATACCACACTTGCGATCACGCAACCCAAAGGGTTTCCACGGTAAAATCGGTACGTTATTCCATTCGGTCCAACAACCCAATTCTCTTGGTCTCGATCCGCGGACTTGCGTAACACGTAATCCCCAGAACAGACTATTCGAACGGGTTTGCCTGCTCCGACCATGACCCCGGTTGATTGCCAGCCTCGATCGGTAGCGATTTCAGAACTTGCAGGATCCCCATTGCCATTCTTTTTCGAGGCCGGAACCATTTGCCGAACGACCCTTGACCGTTCAAGGTCGTAACCAAAATCCAAATCGGAAACAAATCCGTTCCAGTCGATTTGGACATCCTTCCAGTCGGCTGCAAGTTGTTTTTTGAAAGCCAACGACAGCGAATCCGAGTAGTCTAGTTTGTTGTTGTAAAGCTGCTTTAAAATCGGCCCATATTTGGGATGATTGGTAAAGAAGAGAGTCGCAGCCCAGCTCCAGGAATAGCGAATTTCGTGGTCTTCGCGATCATTTCCAAAAGCCAAGATCTCCGACATCGAAGGTGCAACGCTTCGATTGAGCGTCTCGTCGATAAGCCGTAACCGCCCCCAACCCGATACCTTCTCCCTCGCCGATGGAATAACACCAAGTTTTAGCACACCATTTTGCAAGGCGTGTGTCCCGTTCATCTCGGCCATTCCCTCCATAAACCAAGGAGACCCGCCGCCACCATATAACTGCCACATGATCCAGTGCGTTGCCTCATGCAAAAACAAATGACGTCGATAATAGACCGTTGGCTGTTCACGCAAATAAATCTTATTTCCGAATTGGTAACCCTCGTCAAACCCAGGCAGTCCGTCTAACATTCCAAGCTTGGACAGTCGATCGCGGTCGCCGATTAGCACTGCGGTAACACGCCATCCAGCCATTCGCTTGGCATCGACTCCGAAATAATGCTGCCACTGCTCCAAGCTTTGCTCAATCAAACTTGGCCAACTCTTGAGCTCTTCATCGAATGGAATGTCACTGACAAGAGTCAAGCGTGGCGTGACTAGCTCGTATAATCCATAAGGATTCTGTCCCAGTTTCAAACCTTGTACCGCCCCACCTTCTGCATCTTGAATGGTCTCCTCGACTGCAATTGGGGCCTCGAGACTAAGGATTCGGTTGGACAAAAACAACCCTTGAGCCAGCAAAAAAAAAGCGACGCATCCAGGAATCGCAAATGCCTTGAACATGTTCACAACTCCATTGAACCGTGTTTAGTTTCGCCGACCGGCTAGCTGCTCTTGAATGGTAATCGCAAGATCGACCGCTTGCGCCGCAAGCATACCGTCCAACCGCGGCGCCGTTGTTCTCGATGTTACACTTCTCGCCATGTCTTCGATTTCCGATACAAATGCATCTACATCATCGCTCACCGGTAACGTCGGTCGAATCACCTGCCCGTCTCGAGTGACTATTTTGAGCGGCATTGTCTCGGCTGTATCGCTAAAGGCCGCAAACTCGTGTTGCAATGTTGCATGCTCCAGATGAAGCTCAAAACCATGCGTAAACGGTCGTCCCGGTCCATCGATGACGCCAGACGTACTAGCGACCGCAATCTCACTGCCCCCATAATCGTAGAGCACATGAACGAATTTGGCGACTTCACCCTGCATCCTCCCCACTGCGTGAACACCGTTTGGCTTGCCGAATAACAATTGGATCCAATGCAAATCGTGGACATGCAAATCAACCAATGGTCCTCCGACCTTATCCTTTGCATAAAAATCCGGAATCCATGTCGGGTCGGAAATGATGCGTTTGAAATAACCGCCGATGGGAGCACCGTAGGTCTTGTTGCTAACCAGCTCCGTAGCAAACGCAAAGGCACCCATATAAGGTAGCACATGGGCCACCAACACCATCCGATTCAATCGCTTGGCCGTTTCCATAATGCGAAAGCAATCCTCGGAATTGAGTGCGAGTGGCTTTTCGCACATCACGTCTTTGCCATGTTCCAGCGCCATCATGGCCGCCGACGTATGCAAATGCGGTGGCAAACAAATATCGATGACGTCAATGTTTGGGGAACGTACCATTTGCTCCAAGGATTCGAAGACTTCGATACCGTCCAACGATATCTGATCACCGGGCGGTCCAAAGTTTCCTTGAATTCCTCGCCAATCCCCAGTACGTTTCTTGGCATCGCCGGAACAGAACGCCGCAAGCCTTGCATTTTCACTGCGGCGATACGCGAGTTGATGTATCCATCCCATAAACCCAATGCCAACCAAACCAACACGTATCATCTCGTTCGCTCCTGTGCTCTCGGGGGTTCTTTGCGTTTACGAAGAAGCATATCCTACTTCACCACTTCGATTTCATAAAGATTTGGCCAGTTCTTGCCGGTCACATAGAGCTTCTTGGTATCTGGATCCTGCGCAATACCGTTCAATACTTGGTCTCGGTCCTTGCGTTGACTCATAGGGTAAATAAAGCTGAGGTCGATCCAGCCAAGCACCTGTCCACTTTCGGGTGAGACGCGAGCGATCCGATCCTCATACCAAATATTTGCCCAAATCTCCCCGTTGACATACTCAAGTTCATTGAGATTCTTTATGCGCTGAGTCCCATCCTTGACCGAGATTTTACGCAGCTCCTTGAATGTTTTCGAGTCGATGAAACGCAAGTCGGACGACCCATCGCTGAGGATCAGCTCGGTTCCGTTATCGGTCAGCCCCCAACCTTCGTAAGGATATCGGAAATACTCTTTGTACTGAAACGTCTTGAGATCGTAGACAAAACAAAAGTTGTTCTTCCAAGTTAGCTGATAGATCTTGCCATCTAAGACAGTGATTCCTTCGCCAAAGTATTTTTCATCGAGCGCAATCGATTTCAATACCAAACCGGTCTTGAATTCCACTTCGCGCAGCGTAGAACTACCATAACGGCCCGTCCCTTCGTACATCTGCCCCTTTTCGATGACTAGACCCTGGGTGTAAGCGGCAGGGTCGTGAGGGTAGACAGCCACCACTTTTACCTTCCATACGGGCGACGTCGCTTTTCCAATCGGCACGCATCCCAAGACAGCGAGTGACAAGCACATCGAATAAAGGAACACGGATCGCAACATCAAAAACAACTCCATCTATTTCGCACGTGAATCCGCTCCCACCATTGAAAATAGCCCAGCATTGATAATAGCCCAGCATTGATAATAGCCCAGCATTTATAATAGCACCGAAGCGAGAAACGCGCTGGTGGCTCTCGTTCGACCGCTACCCTAATATCCCTCAAGCCCGCTTCCAACGCTAGAGCTGTCAAGCTGCGCTTTGGGCTTGTAAAAAAGCGCTAGGCCGTCTCGATTTTTGCAACAGCCTGCAATCCCAACTCCTCAATGCTCGTTTCTCGCATTTTGTACTTTTGAATTTTGCCTGTGACGGTCACTGGAAAACTGTCGACGAATTTCCAATATTGCGGTACTTTGAAGTAAGCCAGATTTGACTTGCAAAACGCCTTCAACTCGTCTGACGATGCCGATTTTCCCTCGCGTAGTCGCACCCATGCCATCACTTCCTCTCCGAATTTACGATCGGGTACTCCGATGATCTGAACGTCGAGAATGGCCGGATGCTGGAACAACAACTCTTCAATTTCTCGCGGATACACATTCTCACCACCGCGAATAATCAAATCTCGCAATCGACCCGTTATCCGGTAATAACCATTCGGTTGCCGTACCGCCAAATCACCGGTATGCAACCATCCTTCGGAATCGATTGCTTCCTTGGTCTTGTCCGGCAGATTGAAATAGCCCAGCATCACATCGTGCCCCCTACAGCACAGTTCACCCGGTTGCTGGTCGCCGAGCTCTATCCCGGTTTCTGGATCAATCAATTTAACTTCAATGCCAGGAAGGGGACGCCCAACCGTCCCTACGCGTAGCTCTAAGGAATCGTCGGCAAGTGTTTGCGTGATCAACGGTGAGGCTTCGGTCTGGCCATAACAGATCGTCATTTGAGAAGCCCCCATCTCGGACGTCACCCTTTTCATAAGCTCAATCGGGCACGGGCTGCCAGACATGATCCCAGTTCGCAAGGACGAAAGATTGCGTTGCGAATAGTCAGCGTGCTCCATCATCGCAATGAACATGGTCGGAACACCATAAACAGCTGTGCATCGTTCCGTTTCAATGGCATGCAAGGTCGCGGCCGCTTGGAAATTCTCTGCCGGAAATACCATCGTCGACCCATGCACGATAGAACACAATGTTCCCAGCACGCAACCGAAGCAATGGTACAAAGGCACTGGTACGCAGATCCGGTCTCGCTCAGTGAATCGTTGCCCAATACCTGCGTAATACGCATTGAGTAGGATGTTCCGATGCGAGAGCATAGCGCCTTTCGGCGAGCCGGTCGTTCCAGACGTGTACTGGATGTTGATCGCATCCGTGCAAAGCAATTCCTGTTCTGCTGCTTCCAATTGTTGCGTCGAAATCGTCTCTGCTTGAGCCAGGAAGTCTTGCCAGGAAATAGTCCCCGCTGGGGGCTCCCCTCGAAGCGTAATGATCCATTTCAGTTTTGGAAACTCCGGGCTGCCGAGCGATCCGGGTGCATGCATTGATAGATCAGGGATCGCTTCTCGCAGCGACGCAAAGTAGTCCGTCGTCTTAAACTTGTCGATCAACGCCAACCCCCAAAGTTCGGCCTGGCGAACTGCATGCGCCAGTTCATTGGTCCGATACGAGGGATTGATGGTGACCAAGACCGCTCCAATCCTGGCTGTTGCAAATTGCAGTGCAACCCACTCGGGGACGTTGGTTGCCCAAACTCCAAAATGATCACCACGCCGCAGTCCCAATGCGAGAAGACTACGGGCCACCAGATCTACTTCTGCATCAAACGCTCTCCACGATCGTCGATAATCCTGACCACAAAAGACAACCGCATCCTGCAAAGGAAACTTCTTTGCTGTCTCCCGAAGTACTTGGCCAATTGTCAAGCCATCGACCCAAGGTTTGTCGTTATTCGGATTAGCTGCCATTTTCACCGCCGTTGAGGAGAGGAGAGGAGAGGATCAACTGAACGAATAATAAATTACGCGTTGATGGGCATCGACAATAAGGCTTGTGCGAGCGCTTTGCCTTGCGAATCGTTGCGCAAACCGCGTCGCAGTATTCCTTTGATGACAAAATTGAAACCACCAATGCTTTGCATTTCATATCGCTCAACCGAAGTCACGCCGATCGGATCGAACAAGTGCCGAACGCGTTCCGCAGTCAACCAGTGTTTCAACCAATCATAATTCTGCAAAGATCGAACCAGAATGCCGATATTGGCACCCGTTCCCTTATCGCCGCTTCGACCATAAGCGATATCCGCTAAGCACGTGGCATCCGAAAACGCGATCGGGTTTTTGGACGGGAATTCTGACGGTGACGCCTGTGGGAATCTACCATAGAAAGGGGGCCAAGTTGCGGGTTTATCGCGACTGGACTGCCTATCAACAGAACTAAGAAACTCGACCAATGCTTGAGCACGCTCGGTTTCGATCAAACAAGGCCAATAGCGAATGACCCCGTGAACACGAGGCCGACCTTCGGCGTATCCCGTTGTTCCTTGCGGGCCAGCCGTGACCAGCGGTATCATCTCTCGCGAAAATTGCTCGACTGCAGCCTTGGATTCCGATTCCACCGCAATTCGCAAAACGATTTCATCTAACGCATCGCTTCTTTCAGCCGAATGGATAACAGGAACGCTCTCGGCGTTGCCTAAACATTCAACAATCGTATCACGATAAACGTGCCCTGCTTCCCGCAATCGTTGTAAGACAATTTCGCCACATCGACGCGCTTTCATGACCGCTCGCGGACCGAAAACAGTCAGCATCCCCGCTGCACGAAATCCATCGCGATACGTTGCGCTCACTTTCAGTGTCTCTGGCCGCGCACGCCCTTGGGCTCCTCGCACTTCGACTCGATTCCGCCCAACCGACTTAACTTCAATGCCCAGGAACGATACTGTGCAGTCCGGGCTGAGGTATTGATCTGGATCCCCAATCTCATAAATGAGCTGCTCTTTGACCGTCTCCGTCGTGACACAACCACCCGAAAGTTCGGACTTGGTGATAACGCAACACCCATCGCTTTTGATTTCCGCGATAGGGAATCCCAAATGCGCCGGGTCAGGCACGTCAAGCCAATCGGTTGTGATACCTCCAGTAACGTGTGTCCCGCATTCGAGCAAGTGCCCCGCCACCGTCGCACCCGCCAGTCGGTCCCAGCTCGTTGTCTCCAGGCCCGTTGCATCCAGTTTCGTTGTCTCCCAACCAAATGCATAAACACACGGTGCAACCACCATCGCGGGGTCCGCGACTCGACCTGTGATGACGATGTCGGCTCCCGCCTGAAGTGCTTCTACGATACCTTCGCAACCTAAGTATGCATTGGCGGTCAGCAACCGATCGCGCACGCAATGAAGTGAAAGCCCAGAATCCAGGTTTTGAAATGCGTTGGATGTCAGATCGCTCAACATCAACGCAGCTAACACATCATCGCCACCAACAACGCCAACTTTCATCGATCGACATCCGGCCTTTTCTAACGCCGCAATGCAAGCCCGCGCGCACGCGATCGGATTCAAACCACCCGCGTTCGCAATAAGCCGACACTTTCCACCCGCGGCCCAGTATTCTGCTAAGCCTCGAACCACCTCGACAAAGTCTTGCGCGTAACCGAGGTTTGGATCGCGTTCGCGTTGCAATGCCAAAATGGACATCGATACTTCAGCCAGATAGTCCATCGTTAGATAGTCGAGTGCTGGCTCTTGTGCGAGCAATTCCAACGCGGCCGATGGTCGGTCGCCCCAAAACGCTTGCGCATTCCCAACTCGTATCATCTTTGTCACACTTCCACCTTGGCCTGCTTGCCCAAAGTACGCGGAACAACCGACAGAGCCGAAGCCAACCAAAGGCGCGTATCGTGAGGTGCAATGATCGCATCGACCCATCCGCGGGCCGCTCCATAGCGAATGTCGGTTTGCTCTTCGTATAGTTTTCGAATAACGTCTCGCATTTCCTCAATCGCTTGTGGCGTAAGCTTATTCCCAGACTTTTCCGCTTCACGAATGCGCAATGTCAACATCGTATCGGCTGCTTGATTGCCACCCATCACAGCATAGCGTGCATTCGGCCAGGCGAGTATCAGGGCCGGATCATAAGCGCGACCGCACATCGCATAGTTGCCCGCCCCGTAGGAACTTCCCACAATAACTGTAAACTTCGGCACGGTGACAGTACTCATCGCATTTACTAGCTGAGCACCGGAACGGATGATGCCAGACTGTTCTGCCTGTTTGCCAACCATGAAGCCTTGAACGTCTTGAATAAATATCAGCGGAATGCGAGTCTGATTGCAATCCAGCACAAAACGAGCAGCCTTTTCCGCCGAGGGCCCGTACAAGACGCCTCCGATTTGAACTTCACCTTGGGCCGTGGTCGAACGACGTCGTTGGTTGGCAACAATTCCAGCAGGTATCCCGTTGATCCGAACGTAGGCCGTCACGACGGTCCGTCCGAAGTCGGATTTAAACTCCTGCAAACTTCCAGCATCGATAATGCACTGGAGTAAATCTCGGACATCGTACTCGCCACGCCCATCCGCTTGAACGATGTTATAGACTTCCTCTTGGCTGCGTTCGGTTGTTAAGCCTGCTTTCTCAACCGGTTGCTCCGGCAAGAGTGCGATTAAAGAACGAAGTCGGTTCAAACATGCGGTATCGTCTTTTTCATGAAAATCGACAGTACCGCTGATTTCGGAGTGCATACTCGCGCCACCTAACTCTTCCGGGTCGACCGTTTGGCCGATCGCAGCCTTGACGAGTGCAGGGCCAGCTAAACAGAGTTGGCTCCCCTCGGTCATCAGAATCTTGTCGCACAACACCGGCAGATACGCGCCACCGGCGATGCAGTTCCCCATGACAGCCGCGTACTGCGGTATGCCGTCCGCGGAAAGTACCGAGTTGTTGCGAAAGATTCTTCCGAAGTCGTCTTCGTCCGGGAAAATCTCATCCTGCAAGGGCAAGAAAACCCCAGCCGAGTCCACCAAATAGACGATCGGCAAACGCAGTCGATGGGCGATCTTTTGGGACCGAATCATTTTCTTAACCGACTGAGGAAACATGGCTCCGGCTTTGACCGTTGCATCGTTGGCGGCAATCATGCACGCGTGCCCATGGATCCAACCTATACCGGTGACGACACCTGCTGCTGGTACTTCGCCCCAATCAGGATACATTTTGTTCGCAGCCCAAAGCCCCAGTTCCAAGAACGGACGACCAACGTCCAGCAAAACTGCCAAGCGTTCACGCACAGGCAGGCGCCCCAGTTTGCGTTGTCGATCCGATCCAGACTTGCCTCCACCCTGCAACAGAATTTGCTCTTGCTGTTGAATCGATTCGGCGATTTCACGCAACGTTGCCACTGCGATACCTCATGTTTCGGGTTGAATTACCACGTTATTTTCCTGCCGACAGCCAACGAAAACTGCTAGGGCGAGGGATAGCTTGAAATATACCTGCAAATGGTGTGGCTCTTGTGGCACGCTCTGAGGTACGAAGGGCGTGGTGAATCGCTAGCTAGCGACATTTACCACAGTTTCCACGCCCATCGCTAATCACTCTGAGCGTGCCACGCGTGCCACCCGTGCCACCCGTGCCACCCGTGCCTCTGGAACATTCCAGTCTGTCGCTCGCCTAACTGAAAACTACTGTCCTACAAATAGATCCATCCATTCGGAAACTCGTGTATTCAGAAGCGTCTCCTTTGCATCGAACAATTTAAAAATTCCATCGACTCGCGTTTTGGCAAGTCTAGTCCCCGCATTGTGTCGGAATTTCGTTTCAAGCGGTCCAAGCGATTCCGTTCGTCGTCGTCGGTGACCCAGTGGAAACTCGACCTCGAATGCTTCCGTTGTCGTCCTATCGGTAAATTGAACTTGTATGCGATTCGAAATCGAACGCAAATCAGCATCCATGTAGTCGTTTGAGTAACGAGCGTCCTCAACGACGACCATCTTTCGCCGAAGCTGATCGATTCGCGGATCGGCAGCCGCGGTATCTTCGTAGTGCTCCGAAGTGAGGTCACCGTGGAGCATGGCTACTGCGACAATATATTGTAAGCAATGATCGCGATCGGCAGGATTTACCAACGGTCCCTTCTTGTCGATGATTCTCACCGCGGATTCCTGTGTATGGATGGTGATTTCCTGGATCTCATCGAGCTTGTCGATCACGTACGGATGCAATTGCATAGCGGCTTCGGCCGCAGTCTGAGCGTGGAATTCGGCAGGGAAGGAGACCTTGAACAAGATGTTTTCCATGACATAACTGCTCAATGAACGACTGATCACGACCGGTTTGTCCTTGAGTACGACCTCGTTAAAGCCCCATCGCGGTGCGGTCAACGCAGACGCGTAGCCCATTTCGCCGGTCATGGTCCAAAGCGCAAGCTGCACGGCACGTTGTGTCGCATCGCCAGCAGCCCAACTCTTGCGCGAACCAGTGTTGGGAGCGTGCCGATAAGTGCGGAGCGCACCTCCATCCAGCCATGCAAGACTTACCGCATCCGCGATTTGGTCCTTCGAGCCGCCCAGCAGAGCACATGCTACGGCAGTAGACGCGACTCGTACGAGCAATACGTGATCCAGGCCAACACGATTAAATCCATTTTCGAGCGCCAAAACACCTTGGATTTCGTAGGCTTGAATGGCTGCATGGAGAACATCTCGAATTGTCCATTGCCGATTGGGTTGCCACGGGTTGCTTGGGTTTCTATCCAGATAATCCGTCAGGGCAAGGATTGCACCAAAGTTGTCGGACGGATGCCCCCATTCAGCGGCGAGCCACGTGTCGTTGTAATCAAGCCAGCGAATCATGCACCCAATATTGAAGGCTGCTTTCACTGGCTCCAGTTGCCATTCGGTCCCAGGTACCCGCGCGCCATTGGCCAAATGCGCGCCAGGAACCACTGGTCCAAGCATTTTCGTACAAGCCGGATACTCTAGCGCCAGTAAACCACAACCTAAACTATCGAGCAAACACCAGCCAGCCGTGTCCAGTGCTTCTTGACTAAACTCATGCTTCGTCGCAGTGTATTCGGCGATCTCAGTCAAAACAGAATCGTAATGGCGATTCGATGTAGGGGATTGCATTGTCATAGAACCAATGGTGCACAGCGAATGTGGAAATTTCGGAACTAAAAATCGGAGTTGACTCGAGTTTATCCGATTCACACCCATACCGGCAGATCACAACCTACCGTAATTGAATTTGAGACGAATCGTGTTGAATTCGAGTGAATTCAGTCTATTCCTGAATTGTCACGAATTCAACTACGGAAGCTTTAAGACAACCGGTAGCGTCATTTCAATAAGCGGTGTTGGCAATTGCTCACTGGTTAAGAATATCGATTTTGCGTCCCTCGAAAAACAGACGGCTTCCGTTTGCCGCATTCTGGGCAAAGGAAAGGAAAGGGGCTCCCGTTTCAATGCTTCTGACCAATCCTCAACGGTCCCGTCCTCCTTTGTTATTCTTGTAATCCAACAGCCAACATGGTACGTGACGACCACCATAGATCTACTGTCGGCTGAGATGTCACAGGCACTCGCGACGGGAATGCCCGTCTTGGCAATTAGCTTCGCTTGGGTTTCCGTTTTTCTCTTCGACAACTCGGGGAGCGGGAGCGAATAAACTCGGCCACCCAAAAGGGCTTTCTCGAATATTAAGATCGATTTGCCAACATGGTCCACCGCGATGCCTTCGTAATTGGTGACTCCACCTTCAAACGTAACGTCGACACTTGTTTCGACTTTGACTGAGGATTCGATGGGGCGTGCGGGTTTGGATGCGTCGAACAGAAATTTAGGCTCTGATAGAACGTAAAGAGTCACATGATTTCTCTTTTGGGCGTTACCGCCGATATCGCCGATGATTATTTTTGGAGAGCCGTCAATGGTTGCAAAGGCGATATCTTCCCAATCGATGGCATTGGCTCCCACCACCTTGAGCCTTGCAATAGTCCTGCCGTCAGGGTGTACCAAGAACAACCGAGCGGCGTCGCCTGAATCGTTGTGAGTCCAGAAACAATTGGGATTGCGTTCGGAGAGGATTAATCCGCTGCTTTCATTGATTTCACGATCCGCAAACAACGCGATCTGCTTCCATTCTGTTTTCGGCTCTGCACCTACTTCTTGGGAACCGAGGCCTAGCATGGATTCGAAATGGATTGCCGAAGTTAAGGCCAATGCAATCAAGAGCCAGGCGAAGATTCGAAGGTGTTTGCTGTTGATCATGAAATAAATTGGGAAACGTGTTTGGAGCGAGAGGCTCGTTGTCGATGCATTATACACGACGGCCAGTTGGTACACGATCTTCGGGCCAAATGGGCACTATTATCGGCATTGGGAAACTCTTTCTGAACGACCCTTTCCGTCCGTTGGAACGGTACAATTTCAGAAGATGAACAAGAAGATCCTTCTTCCACCAACACCGAACCGCTCCCATGTCCATTCACAAAGTTGCCCTGCTGTTTCTTGCGATTTCTGTTTCAATGGCCGGCTCACTGCCAGCCCAAGTTCCGCCGTACGCGAATCCGCTTCCTGTGGATCCACCTTATTATCGTGTGCGATACGAAGCCTCATCGAACGCAGGCGAGCTCCCGTACCCCGTGAATTACACTGTTTGGATTCCGCCTGGGGTCAAGACATTGCGTGGGCTGATCGTTCATCAACATGGTTGTGGCGAAGGATCATGCAAATCAGGACAAACCGGTGCCTTTGACCTTCATTGGCAGGCTCTGGCCAAGAAACACGGCTGTGCTTTGATGGGTCCCTCCTACGAACAGCCAGAAAAAGAGAATTGCCATTTGTGGTGCGATCCACGCAATGGCTCAGATGCCGCATTTCAAAAGTCATTGCTAAACTTAGGCTCTCAGTCTGCTCATCCCGAACTGGCTACTGTGCCGTGGGCCATTTGGGGGCATAGCGGTGGCGGGCACTGGGCAGGCGGTATGCTCTTGCTTCACCCGGAGCGTGTGGCTGCAGCTTGGCTGAGATCTGGTGTTCCGCCATTGAAGGCTGTGGAAGGAAAACCCACTCCCTATCTTATCTCGGATGCGGCCTGCCAAGTGCCAGTGATGTGCAACCTAGGAACACAAGAAGGTGTGACCGTGAAAGACGGTCGTTTCGCTGGCGTTTGGGGAGGCGTAGAAACTTTCTTCGGTGAACTTCGGTCCAAAGGCGGGCTGGTAGGTATGGCGGTCGATCCACTCACCAGCCATGAATGCGGGAACCAACGCTATCTCGCGATTCCGTGGCTCGATGCTTGCCTTTCCGCCCGATTACCAAATAAAAATGGTGAGCCGCTCGTTCCAATGCCGAGTAAGACTGCTTGGGTTGCTCCACTGGCTCTCGATCCCTACAAGGTAGATGTTCCCCTGCCCGCGTCGGATTTCGACGGCGCTATGGCACAGTCAGTGTGGCTGCCCAATGAAGCCATCGCGAAAGCTTGGTCACAGTACGTCAAAAACACTGCCGTAATCGATTTAACGCCGCCTCCCGCTCCCTCGAATCTTCACGTCAACGGCTTCGAGTTAACTTGGGAGGCGGACGCGGATCTTGAGAGCGGTCTGGCTAGCTTCATCATTGAACGCGACGGCCAATTTTTAGCCAACGTTCCCGAACAAGGAAAGAATTCCTTCGGGCGCCCGGTCTTTCAAAATCTGCAATACAGCGACACGCCTCCACAACCGCTTGTCCGAATGCGTTACACCGACGACAAGGCAGAAAAGGGCAAGAATCATGAGTATCGCGTGATCGCAGTAAACACAGTCGGCTTAAAATCGCTTGCGAGCAGCACAGACGGTGAGATTGCGAGCCGCAATCGGTAGTACACCAAAACATGCTCAGGGGGAGGCCGTCCGATCGGAGCTTGCCTCCGTCGGACGCCGTTTTGGCGTACTAAGGCAAGCGGCAGTTTGAAAACTATCAGTAAATAGTGTGGCTCGTGTGGCACGCTCTGAGGCACGAAGGGCGTGGTGAATCGCTAGCGACATTTACCACAGTTCCCACGCCCATCGCTAATCACTCTGAGCGTGCCACGCGTGCCACGCGTGCCGCCTGAGCAGCAGGACACGATTCTAGCGAATGGAAACCAAATTCGGCAAAGCCTCGTTAACCGCATCTGGCTCGGGAAGTGGTCGCTCTTTTGGAACTATCTTCTTGTCTGAAGATCCGTACGATCCGTAGGACCACACATAGGCCGTCCCCTCTCCCACTTCGTACCCAAACGTTTGACCGTCAGCGGTTGTCCAATTGGTGGCCACTAAGCCGATGCCTGACAGCTCGCTCAAACTCCTTGGCCAACGTTGGTTCTTCTTTTGAAACCGCTTGATCGCAATCGCTGCATAAGTCAATCGTCGCCTAGTTTCATCGCGATCGAAGGCTTCCGCGTAGGAAGTGATGTCAGGTAACATCATGCCTAAAAAGAAACTCGAAAGGCCGAAAGATCTGCGCTCAAAATATTTTGCTACCGCCACTTTGGCTCGCGCGGCAATCCCCGCATCGCCAGCATCCGCACAATGCTGGAAGTCCTCATAAGCTTGGAGGACTGCCAGTCTGGTGCTTGGTGTCACAGGCAGCCAAAGCAGAGGATTGGTTGGTGCGTTATGGACATCTTGCAGCAAGCGAGGATTGTCGAGGATCGGGTACGCCAAACCTCGCTCACCAGCGATAGTCGCTTTCCATGTCTTTGCGACGTCATATGGCTGCTTGACTTGATCCGACAGGTCATCCAATTGCTTTTCGTTCCAAACATCCATTTCCAATGATCGATTGATCGCATCCCGGTGCATCGACCGAACTGCCAATGAGACCAAGTTCGAAACTATGCAAAAGTCCCAATCAAAAGCTTCCGCGACTGTACGGAGCGAATGGATAGCTTGGTACGCTCGTTTATCATCCTTGTGATAAAGTGCATGGATGGCGTCCAAATACAAAATCCTCGCCACGGATCGCGATTCTTGTGACTCCTGTAAGAGCGTGTTTATTCCATTGAAGCGAATTGGCATCCAGACTGGCCTCGGGAATTCGTCTGCCTTAGCAATCCTGTCGATCAAAGGCCGAACCTCGTGTAGGAACTCCGCGACCCGTGGTTCATCGGGCCAATCGCTTCCTGGACGCAAGTCAGACAGAAGAGTTCCAGAGCCAACCATTGGTAAGTTGTCCGAGATGGCATCAGCAGCCTGACTTAAAGCCAGTATTTCGCTCCAAGCCGCTGTGCCTTCCTTGTGGGCGTTCTTCTCAAAGTACTTCGCCATCGAGTCGTTGTCGAACGGCTCACCGTCGCGACGCAATTCATCTATCTTGGCTTTCACTTCACCCGATGCGATGGTTTCACGATATCCAATAACACCAACGAAAACGATGAGAATCGCGGCCGGAATGAGACTGACCAGCCCGATCCATTTCAATCTGCGCCTGAGCATGATGGTGCTACCTTTTGGGTCGGAATCGTGGTTCCCGCTACCATGGCGGGGCGTTTTGTTGGATTGAGTCATTTTGAATTCCGTCTCACTTTTAACGATTAACGCCCGACGGATGCATCACCCATTGCGAACGCATCCGCTTGCTTCTCCCAATCGCCGAACCAGTGAGTCCATGGCGCACCGTTTCCGGGGTTCATGGAATACGGTGTCGATTTTGATCCAAACAGGGAAATCGGTTCATTCCACTCGCGTGCAAGCGCCTCTTTCGCTTGACTCCTGACCGTGAGCTCGTTGGCCATGAGATACTGTTTCATGCGCCAAGCCACGGTCGAGACATGACGCTTGGAGATCAATCGCGTTCCGTTTCCATTCGTTGGGATGGAATAGCCACCAAGAGTATGATCAGGAGTGGATCTTGACGATACTTGACTCTTGACCAAGTCTGCAACCAGCGCTCGATACCTGGCGTATTGGCGGCCCGCTGCATCGCCAAGTTGCGCCATTGCCATAGCTCGCAACTCTGGTCCCAGAAATGAGCCCGTTCCCGGCAATTGCAATTCTTGCACGAGCCATGCTTCGTATTCGTCCGCAACTTGTTGCGCTTTGAGATTGGACGTCGAGCGAGTACCTTGGACAATTCGAAGGATCAATCGCATCGTTCGCTGATAGCGTTTTAGAAGTTCTTCGGTCGTCCCGTCGTCCTGCATCTTGGCTCGAGCCAGCATGGCTTCTCCCATCAACCGCTTTGCTACGGTGTACGCTGAAAGGGGCGCCGTATTGTCAACCGCACTCAGTTGTTCTTCGACGAATTCCAACTGCAATTCGCGCTCCTCCGCTAAGGTGGCTTTTTCAGGAAGTTGATTGAGGTCACTAGGCTCGACTATGGCTACCATGCCTGCGGCACCTCCGGCCACTTCGTCGCCAACGGAACCATCCTCCATTCCCGGCATGCCGGACGCTGAACCAAGTCCAACTTGAATAGGCTCGCTTTTCGTCAATAAGTTAATTTCGATGGGACGTATATTATTGACACTCATCCGTCTAGCTTCCGCCGAAAACGTCGCCCACTCGCTCCGTGGCATCGACGGATAAGTGCAATACACGACGACAAACGGAAGTGCCGGAAGGAGAACCGCCAAGGCTAACCATCCCGCATGCTCGAACCAGAACGACTTGCCCATTCGGAAATCCATCCACTGGCGAGTCATCCGCCATGAAGCGATCATGGGGATACACGTGGCCAGTCCCAAAGTCCAAATTGGCGTCTCCCACGTTTCCAATGCAAAGGACCCGTAAGCCAACGGCAAGCACGCGACAACCGGTCCAAGGATTGCCGCAATGACAGGGCTGCGTATGATCTGACTCATCCACTGCGTTACAGAGTAAATCGTCCAGATGAGACCACTGGCTACCAATACGACCAATCCGACAGCGGGCGTTTGGCCGCGGTTGTTTGACCATTGCGAACTACAAACTGCAATAATCGCCATAGCCAGTATCCCAACAATGAGCATACCGATCGGCACGGTCTGTCGCGTCATCCAAATCGTCTTGGGTGAAATACCACGATCGGACAAGAAACGAATGCGTTGATTCAAATTGTCCCCTTGAAAGGTGACAACACCTAACCAGCTTATCGATACGAAAGCAAACACAAAACCCATACCAGGCATTGGAGATTGGCCGTTAAACGGGCCAAACGCCGCAATTAGAATTGGCACGGAAAACAGCAATGCCAACCCAAAAAGCATTGCTCGGTTCTGCGCAGCAAATTGCCAGATCAACGCGGACCAAGGTGTCTGGACGGTCCGCCGGTCGACGATGGATCGGTCGAAAAACGAAGTACCTTCACCTGCTCGTTGTCGAAAACGAGCGGGCGAGGTTGGGGCAAGAGCTCGAAGTGCAGCAAACCAGCCGAACCACAGTGCGAGGACGCTGGCCGAAATCAGCAAAATCGATGTGAACACATCTGAGGATTTGGGAAAGGCCACCAAATTGGATGCAAGCGTGAACGCCAGCGCGATCCCGACCAAGACGAGCAAACCTACAAATGTCGAGCGAAAGGTCCAGGCAGTCGCGAAGCTCACGGCCAGCAAGAATAGCGAATACAAAATGCCATACGAAATGTCCAACTCATATGGGAATACGTTCTGCCCAATCCGAGATACATTGTTCGAAAAAACGTACAACGCAAAACTGACGATCCAAACGGACAATAGTCCCACGATAGCCGCAAAGAACTTCACGCGAATGATATCCTCCCGATGAATGGGCAAGGAAGCCATCCAGTAAATTGTCCGAGAGTCCCTTTCTTGACCGACTAACAATGCTCCAACGCCCGCCGCAAATAGTCCCGGTAACCCCAAGAAAAACAGGTTCCTTGTAAGGTTCGCATTGGATGGATTGGAAAGTAATGTCAACAATTGAAACAACAGGCCTATCACCGCAAGCATCACTATCAACGGCCACAGTTGTCGAAACTCTTTCCAACACAGTCTTCGCAGTACTAGGTTACGATTCATGGCTGCCTCCCACCACCGTTGACCGTTTGCCAACAGGACCGCTGTCCGGAAGTGAGAATCGATCGTCTTCGGTCGATACCGCGACAATACCACGTGTACACGCTATGAAAATCTCCTCTAACGACGCCGGACGGCTACGCACGCTGATGACGCCCGACCTGGATTCGATAGCCTCTTGAGCCAAAGGATCGAAGCCGCGAATGACCATTCTTCTTTGGCGACCAGATGACTGTTCGCTCAAGACTTCAACGTTTCCTCCCATACGCGGCAGAGCGATCAACGGGTCGTCAAGGCTGATCGTCACCTCAGAAACCGTGTCCTTAAGATGGATCATCGAGTCCATCAATCGAACTTTTCCTTGATGCAGGATAGCAACCATGTCCGCCACTCGCTCGACTTCCGCGATCTGATGACTGGAGATGAGGACGGTTCGGCCCGTGACCGCTCGATCGACCATGCTCTCCATGAATTCCCGGCGGACATGTGGGTCAAGTCCGGACGTAGGTTCATCGAGAATCAGCAATTCGGGATCGTGAGCGAGAGCCAATGCCAATGCAACTTTGGCTTTTTGCCCTTTGCTGAGATGACGGATTTTGCGATTGCGAGGCACTTCAAAATGCCCGATCGATTCTCCATATCTCTCCAAGAATCCATCCGGGTAAAACGATGCCGTAAACCAACCAATTTCGTCGACTCGCATCCAGTCGTAGAGGGCTGGTTGATCCGATACGTATCCGATCCGCTTTCGAATCTCGAGGGCATCGCGGCTGGGATCAAATCCGCAGACGGTGCATTGCCCCGCAGAAGGACTCTGAAAGCCGGTCAAGATTCGGATCAGCGTTGTTTTGCCAGCTCCATTCTCGCCCAGCAAGGCAAACACAGAACCACTCGGCACGTTGAGGTCAATCCCTCGCAGAGCCTCGCAGCCCGGGAACCGCATCTCTAGACCATTTGCCGTAATAATATCGGACATCATCTCACCTCAGAACGACTCGATGGATTCCTAACACTGCGTTTATTGTAGAACGGCACTCCGTGCCGTTTTTACTTATTGTAGAACGGCACTCCGTGCCGTTTCTTTCCACCCAACGGCACGGAGTGCCGTTCTACACTACTACGACTAAGTCGCATTCCCCGACGAACTAACGGTTGCGATATTGCCGTCGAGTTTGGTCAATTGCTTTTGCACAATTTCTCGAATCTCGTCAGCCTCCAGCCCGCCATGGAGGGCTTCGGAAAGCGCGACCTTAAGGCTCTCGGCAATCATGGACCGTCGAATTTCTTTGCAACGCTTGATGGCTCCGGCGCAGACCACGAGCCCTCGACCGCGAAGTGTCTCTAAAACACCATCCACTTGCAGCTCCTGATAAGCCCGAGCCACCGTGTTCGGGTTGATGGCCAACTGAACGCTCAAAGCTCGGACGCTGGGCAACATCTGCCCAACCTTGAACGTTTCCTCAGCGATAGCAAAAGTGACCTGCCGAACAATCTGCTCGTAGATCGCCACGCCATTGCTCTCATTGATCGTAAAAAACATTTTTAAAACTCCCAGTCCCGCGAGGCAGTACCAGTGTACTGGTTACATGGTACAGTGGGACCCCAGTACAGTCAATGGGTTGGACCGGAGAATTTAGAGAAACCCTCAACCCGCAACCCGCAACCCTTGCTCTACAATGCGTCTTCTCTCACTTCCCCCTCATCCCCTGCACGGGAGCGCGTTCGTGGCACAAGTTCAATCCGGTCTCGATCTTTTGGTTGCTCAACGATTTGCACCGCTTCGAGGGAAGCGTGTTGGTCTGGTCACGCATCCCGCTGCCGTCGACGCTCAACTTCGAGGTGCAGTTGATCTGATCGCCGCGGCAGACGGCGTTCAGCTCGTTGCGATCTTTGGTCCGGAGCACGGATTGCATGGACAGGCTCAGGACCTGATCAGCGTAGCTGGCAACGAAGCCAAAGCGGTCCCGGCTGCCGTTTATAGTCTGTACGGAACGTCTGCCTCTAGTCTTCGCCCGACTGCCGAACAACTCAAAGGGCTGGATGTCTTGGTAGTGGATCTTCAGGACGTCGGAAGCCGATACTATACCTTTCAGGCTACCATGCGATATTGTTTGGAGGTGGCTCTTCCGCTCGGCTTGCTGGTCCTGGTGCTTGACCGGCCAAATCCACTGGGAGGTGTCGTCGTTGAAGGGCCGGCTTTGCGGGCTGGCTATGAGAGTTTCGTGGGTGCACATGACTTAGCGATCCGGCATGGGCTGACTGTAGGGGAATTAGCGATGCTTTACCAACAAGAATTGAAACTTGGGCCAGGTGAAGTTCGTGTGATAGCGTGTGAAGGTTGGAAGCGGCGCGACTACTTCGACGCAACGGGACTGCCATGGGTACTACCTTCACCGAACATGCCTACTTTGGAAACCGCGGTGGTCTATCCCGGTCAGTGTTTGATGGAAGGGACCAATTTGAGTGAGGGGCGTGGAACGACCCGACCCTTTGAGATCTGCGGCGCACCTTGGTTGGATGCAGGTAAGCTCGCTAACAAGATGAATGCGGAGAAGCTGGCTGGCGTCACGTTTCGACCCGCCTGGTTTCGTCCCACGTTCCAAAAGCATGCGGGTAAAGACTGTGGCGGAGTGCAGTTGCATGTAACGGACCGATCCGTCTTTCTACCGGTGCGAACGAGTTTGGCATTGTTGGCGACTATGCGCGAGATGTCCGGCGATTCATTCGCCTGGCGGACTGAAGTTTATGAGTTCGTTAGTAAGCCGATTGCGATCGATTTGCTCTTCGGCTCGGATCGAGAGCGGACACAAATCGAAGCGGGTCGTCCATGGCGAGAAATCGCGGCAGCTTGGGATTCGGAGGAACAAGCGTTCGACCATCGCAGGCATGCGGCTTGGATGTATTCGTAGCGGGTTTTGCCCCTTCAGGGCAAAAAGCAACGGTGAAGGCTTAATCGAATTCACCATGCAGATACCATTTTTGCTCGCGGCGGTCTCGGTACATCCAGAGCCAGCTACCGGTTGATAGTTCGATACGAAAATAGTCCCGTTGTTGCGTGGCACCTTGCCACCATCCGGTGTCGATACGTTCGGGGCCAGTTGCGCGAACCACAGCCAGCGGCGAGCCTTGGTAGACCAATCGAAGAGGCGCACCGTTTCCATCGACCTTTTGCATTTCCATCGGCTTGGGGGGATGCAACAAACGCATTGGGCGGCGCCAAAGTTCGTCCGAGTTGGGCTCCATTCCTTGCTGTACTGCAAAATTGCGCTTCGGTGCACGGGCTAGTTTACG
>JBBRJI010000007.1:0-24565 GCA_038219625.1 Pirellulales bacterium
GCTTCATAGACACTTCCATGGTGCCCGATAAATCGATGGCGCTCGCATTGTTGATTAGAATATCGATCCCACCGAAGGTTTTCACGGCTTGGTCCACCGCCTCTTGCACTTGTTCCTCGATGCGAATGTCGGTAACGCAAGCCAGACCGCGGCCGCCGGCGTCGAGCATTTCTTGAACGGCCGTGTAGACGGTACCGTCGAGTTTGGGATGCGGTTGGGCTGTCTTGGCCGCCACCACGATGTTCGCTCCGTCGCGGGCAGCTCGCAATCCGATGGCTTTTCCAATGCCACGGCTTGCACCGGTAATGAAGATGGTTTTTCCGTGCAAGCTGGACATGGCAACGCCTTCCTCAATCAATCATTTTTAAAAACGGAGTTTTCGCCGAGCGGCGAACGATCGATGCGTGTCCGGTTAGCAGCCACCGATGGGTCTTCGTATCCGAAGGAAATTCCGACCAGGATGCCGATCTCAGGTGAAATATCGAACTCGCGGCGAACAATCTCGGGATAGCTCCGCAAGCTCCCTTGTGGACAGCAAGCGATACCATTGGCAGTCATCGCCAGCATGAGCGATTGAAGATAGATCCCTACATCGAGCGCCACCGGTTCTTTGAACTTCTTGTCCATTCCAAGAAACGCGACATGAGGGGCATCAAAGAACTCAAAATTGCGAAGTGCTGCGCGATTTCGACCCGACTTGTCATCCCGTCCGATCCCCATCTCTGAGTATAAGCTTACGGCGCACGCAATTTGATGCTTCCGAAAAGGATCCTCAAATCGATCGGGGTAATCGAAGTCGGGGTCTGGCGGCGTACCAAGCATGACCTGTTCGATCAAAGCCGTGCGAAGTCGGTCGCGAGCTGCACCGGATGCGACATAGGCTCGCCACGGTTGAATGTTGCAGTTGGATGGCGACCGCTGAGCCAGTTCGAAAACATGCTGTATCTTTTCGGCGGTGACCTGCAGACTCGTAAAGCCGCGAACGGATCGGCGAGTTCGTATCGCGACTTCGACATCCATGGTTGACAATCCTGCAAGTGGTTCGATGCTCAAGTTGTCCGGTAACTTGGTTCTCTAGTAGTTTGTAACGACTAAGAATTAGGGTTGATGCTCGCGTGGCACGGGCGTCTCGCCCGTGATTTGATGGGCGAGACGCCCATGCCACTTTTAAACGGACCCTAAAATCAAGCTGTAACAAAGCACTAGTCGGCCCTAGTTTACCGAAAGATCGGTAGGGATCCTAGAGCCCTGATGGGTTCAAGGCAAACTGCACACCTCTGAGCTGCGAAGGGCATGGGGGCTGTACTAACCTCCGACGTTGCCGAACCCGGCTCGTACCGCTGACCATTCCTAGCCCCGCACGCCCACGCTTCGCTTTGAGCGTGCCACACGATGACGTTCGCCTTGTTGACGGACAGGAACCACACAGTTACATTTCTACTGAATGTTCGGTAGATTTGCTAACCGACAATCCAAGCGGTCGGAGAAGGACGTGAAAAAAGCCATGAATGCCGTGCCGATTGCGGAGGAATTGCAAGATCGTGAAGTGCAAGATCGCACGGAGGAGATCTATTGCAAGTCCGCCCAGATTTTTCACGATCAAGGCTACGATGCTACGTCTATGAGCGACTTGGCCAAAGCCCTGGATATCACCAAGGCAGGGCTCTATTACTACATTGAAAGCAAAGAAGACTTGCTCTTTCGGATCATCAATTTTGGATTGGATTGGTTGGACAGAGAAGTCATTGGACCGGCCAAGTTGATCGACGATGCGGAGGAGCGATTGCGATTCATTATTCAGCGGCACGGCGGCGAGTTGATCAAGGGTGTTCACGCCATTCCCATCCTCACCGACGAAACTTCTTCGCTATCGCCCAAGCTCCGCAAGCAAGTCGAAAAACGGAAACGCCACTATTTTGATTTGGTCCGAACGACCTTAAAGCATCTCCGGCAAGAAAGCAAACTCCAGGATGTGGATGTCACGGTCGCAACCTTCAGCCTTTTTGGAACTTTGCTATGGCTGCCACGTTGGTACAAGCGTGGTGGATTGCTAAGTGCTGATCAGACGCTTGAGCAAGTCACCAAACTCTATTTTGGAGGATTGTTGATTTCCCCGAAAGCGGAACGCACTCGATGAACATTCTCGTCTGTTTAAAGCAAATCCTGGATCCCGAGATGCCGTCGCGAGATTTTCGCATCGATCCGGCCGGTCGCGATGCCGATCGTCAAGCCGCGGGGTTAGTGATGAATATTTTTTGCGCCAATGCGTTGGAGACGGCCTTGCAGTTTCGAGAGAAACATGGCGGCAAAATCACGGTGATCACAGTTGGGGCTGCTTCCGCAGAAGAGATCCTTCGCAAAGCTCTTGCCCTTCGGGTCGATACAGCGGTTCTCGTCAAAAACGACCTCGTACAAAGACTGAATCCTTGGTGTGTTGCTCGCGTCGTGGCCGCGGCCGTTCGGAAACTGGGTGACTTCGATCTCGTTTTGACCGGCAGAGAATCCGGGGACTGGGGCGACGGGCAAACGGGAGGCCTTTTGGCGGAAGAACTTGGTCGACCCTGCGTCAGTATGGTGGACGACATGAAGATTGATGCAAGTAAGCCTAGCTTGGTCCAGCTTAAGCGGCAGACGGATCAGGGCTGGGAGGCCATCGAAGCGACAACTCCCTTGGTCATTACCGTGACCAACAACGAACACAACGTTCCAAGAATTGCCAAAACGCGAGATGTGATGCAAGCTTTCCGTCAGCCGATCACCACTTGGAGTCTTGTCGATCTTGGCGTTGATACTCAATCGGTCACTGATGACTTAGCGAGCACAGAAGTCGTTGAACTAACGATTCCCAAAAAGCAATCGCATTGCGAATTTGTGACGGGCGATTCGCTCGAGGAACGGATCAGCAAACTTGCCCAGAGAATCCTTACTATCGTTCAATCGTAGCGGAAGTCGCCAAGACTTTCGGAATGAGCGGGCGTCGAAACTCTTGGCGAGTTTCGCTACGACACTAGCGTCGAAACTTTTGGCGAGTTTCGCTACGACACTAATCACCAATTGATCTCGTTAAGACCGTATTACATAAAGGAGTCGAGTTTGGCATCCGTTGTCGTTAGTTGTATTTTTGGATGGACCGGAGTCGATAGGGCTGCCATGGGGGTTCTTGGGGCTGGCCAGCGACTGAGTCGCGATCTGGCTGGAGGGCATGTAGGGTTGATCGTCGGTCCAGCATCGGAGGCACTGATCGGAGAAGTCGCCAAATGTGTTGATAGAATCGCGGTAGTAGAACATCCACTGTTGGATACTTATCACAGTGAAACCACCCTTACGGCTCTGACCCAAGCGTGTAAGCATCTCGATCCGCATACCGTCTTGTTCGGTAATGATCTCCCCTGTCAGGAGCTGGTGCCGAGGTTGGCGCATCGATTGGGCGGGTCGGCTGCTGGTGATGCATTGAGTCTCAAGGGACAGAATGAGACGGTCCGGCTAACTCGCTCCGTGTATGGCGGCAAAGCCCAAGCGACGATCGATCTCCATCGTTCGCCGGCCATCATTTGGGTTCGCGCCCGGGCGCAAGACCCCGCACTGCCGCAGGCTCCGACCAAAGACATTATCCGCGTACCAGTTTCGCTAGAGCAGAACTCTTCTATCAAGTTGATGGATCGCCAAAAGGAAATGCAAGGGACCGCGAGACTAGAAGATGCGCGTGTGATTATCTCTGGAGGTCGCGGCTTGGGCGGTCCGGAGCCATTCACTCAGTTGCAGTCGTTGGCCAACGTTGTGGGTGGCCAAATGGCTGCTTCGCGCGCCGCTTGCGATGCGGGTTGGGTGCCTGCGGATTGGCAGGTCGGGCAAACTGGCAAGAAAGTCTCACCGCAACTTTATTTGGCGATCGCAGTTTCGGGAGCGAGCCAACACATCATGGGAATCGCGGATGCCAAGACCATTGCGGCCATCAACGTTGACCCTGAGGCACCGATTTTCCAACACTGCCAATTTGGGCTGGTTGAAGACTACCGAAAAGTGGTTGGTCCATTGAGAGAAAAGCTCATCGAGTTGCTTGCATGAACGGCGAACTCCCTACCCGTGAAGTCTTCTGGAATGTGACCCATGTATGGGTCATGTACGTCTTGCTGATTCCAACGCTGTTAGTGGCTGGATATGGCGTCTATCGGCGCTTTCGCATGTGGAGACGCGGTCGGCCCGAGCAACGCTTCGATCAACCTTGGGTACGTCTTCGGTTCGTATTTCGTCACGCCGTTGTTCAGCAAGCCACATGGAAAAAACGTTTTGCGGGCTTCTTTCACGCTTTGATCTTTTGGGGCATGATCATACTGACGGTCGCGACGACGGTGGTCTTTATCCATCAGGATTTTGGGCTTCCAATCATGCAAGGCCAGTTCTACTTGTGGTTTCAATCGCTGACAGTCGACGTCTTTGGCGCGCTGACGATTCTTGGGGTATCGTTGGCTGCAGCACGACGTTGGACACGCACGTCGGCTCAGTTGGTCTATAGCTGGGAAGCCTCTGGGATTCTAATTCTGATGTTGGTGATTCTCGTGAGTGGGTTTCTGCTGGAGGGTTGGCGGATCGCTGCAACTCAAGATCCGTGGGGGATGTGGTCACCGTTTGGATATTTGATTGCAATGGCGTCGCGGGCTTGGATGTCGGTTCCTGCGATGCAGTGGGCCCATCTCGTAACCTGGTGGTTTCACATGGGGCTCGTATTCGGTTTCCTCGCGTGGGCACCGTACACAAAACTCTTGCATCCTTTGACGGCGGTTCTCAATCTTTACACTGCCCCACTTACTCCAATCGGAAGCTCATTGCGTGCGATTGACTTCGACAAGGACGAGAGCCTCGGCGTCAATGCCCTTTCGAACTTCACCTGGAAGGATTTACTAGATCTGGATGCATGCACCGAATGTGGCCGCTGTACAGAAGTCTGTCCGGCTAATGCAGTCGGTAAGCTTCTTTCGCCTCGCGACGTGATTTTGGATCTAAGACATCTATCGCGGACCCAAGACGATTTTTCGAAACCGATTATCGATGCAACACCTGCCCTGTCGCCGGAAGCCTTATGGGCTTGTACGACTTGTGGCGCGTGCGTCGAGTCCTGCCCTGTTTCGATCGCTCAGATGCCGAAAATTGTTGATATGCGCAGGCATTTGGCGATGGAAGAAGCGGAACTGCCGGACGGCATGGAAAAAGCCCTTGGATCGTTGGAATCTCGCGGGCATCCTTACGCGGGTACGCAGTTTTCTCGCCTGGATTGGATGAAAGGACTACAAGTTCCGCAGCGAGCCGAACTTCAAGAATGCGATGTTTTGTTGTGGGTCGGTTGTGGCGGAGCCCTCGTGGAACGCAATCAACGCGTAACCCGAGCCATGGCGCAGCTCCTCGAAAAGGCGGGTGTGAATTATTCCGTGCTCGGTCGGGAAGAACGTTGCACGGGTGACCCAGCTCGTCGAATGGGAAATGAATTCTTGTTTCAAAACTTGGCCCGTGAGAATATAGCTACGCTTCAGCGATACCAAGTCAAAACAGTGGTTACTGCATGTCCGCATTGTTTCAATACCATTCGCAATGAATACCCCGAACTGGGCGGGAATTTCGAAGTTTTGCACCATAGCCAATTCCTCGAGCGTTTGGTCAGCGAAGGCAAACTGTCCCCTAACGCTCAATCGGAAGCGAAAGTGACGTTTCACGATCCATGTTATCTGGGCCGACAAAACAAGATCTTTGATGCACCTCGACAGCTCGTCCAAATCTCGGTGCGTCCGCCGAGCGTTGAAATGGAAAAGAGTCGCGAGAAGAGTTTTTGTTGCGGGGGTGGCGGTGGTATGAGCTTTGTCGACGAGCCAGCGAACCAGCGCGTGAATCAAGAACGGGCTAGACAAGTTTTGGAAACCGGCGCCGACGTGGTCGCAGTTGGCTGTCCATTTTGCATGACGATGCTAGAGGATGGAGTGAATGCTGTCAGGTCTGCCGACCCATCGACGCGTCCCACCAAAGTATTGGATGTAGCCGAGTTGCTTTGGGACTCGGTGCGTAATGAATCAACAATCGTTTAAAGGAAGGTATGTATGGATCTGACATTGAATGCGGAAGAACTGCATTTTCGCGACACGCTACGCGGTTGGCTTCTGGCCAATGTGCCACCACCGTGGACGGTTCCGTTAAAGAGTGAAGAATCCAAACGAGCGCACCTTGAGTACCTGCGAGCGTGGCAACGGATGATGTTTGATGGAGGTTGGGCTGGCGTCTCGTGGCCAAAAGAACATGGAGGAAGAGGCATCACCATTATTCAGCAGTCGATTTTTCAAGAGGAGCTTGCATTGGCTGGTGCGCCACAGCAACTTGGGGTCATCGGTGAGGGGTTAGTCGGTCCGACGATTATCGCAGTAGGCACCGAAGCTCAAAAGCAGCAGTTTTTGAAGCCGCTGCTAAAAGGCGAACATATATGGTGCCAAGGCTTTTCAGAACCGAATGCGGGGAGTGACTTGGCTGCGTTGAATACGCGAGCCGTACTCGACGGGGACCACTACGTCGTCAATGGTCAAAAGATTTGGACCAGCTTTGGGCATGTGGCTAACTGGTGTTTGCTAGTCGTTCGCACGGATGCATCGGCAGCTAAGCACAAAGGGCTTACCTGTTTGTTGGTAGACATGGCGAGCCAAGGGGTTGCTGTTCGACCGCTAAAGATGATGACGGGCGACTCGGAATTCAACGAGATGTTTTTTACGGACGTGCGTGTCCCTGTGGCGAACGTGCTTGGCAAAGTCAACGAAGGCTGGGGCGTTGCGCTTACTGCACTCGGAAACGAACGGGCCAACTTGGGAACAGGGCTATACATGATGTTCAAACGGGACTGCGACGCGTTGATCGCGAAAGCTGCAACGATTCAGCGCAATGGGAAGCCGATCACCGACGATCCACTTGTCCGTCAGAAACTCGCTCAGGCTCACCTCGATCTTGAGGTCTTTCGCTTGAACTCGCTGCGAACACTCTCTGGAATGAACAATACGCACGCGCCTGGCCCCGAAGGCTCGATTTTGAAGCTCTATTGGAGCGAGATGAATCAGCGTAACGCACAAATTGCCCTAGAAGTGCTCGGTCTAAGCGGGCAGTCGTGGGACTTTGATGAGGGCCGTTGGGCCTTCAACTATCTTCGTTCGAGGGGCAACACGATCGAAGCCGGGACCAGTGAGATTCAACGTAACATCATAGCCCAACGCGTACTTGGCCTTCCCCGCAGCTATTGAGCATAGAACGAAAGCACATCATGGAATTCGACCTCTCCAAACCACAAAGGCTCCTGCGTGAAGCGGCCCGAGCGACACTGTCGCAGAACTGTCCACTGACACGAGTCCGCGAGCGGATGGCCAGCCAAGACATCCACGACAAGTTTCTTTGGCAGTTAATCGCCGACCAAGGCTGGGTCGGCCTTCATCTGGATGAGAACATGGGTGGACTGGGACTCGGACTTGTCGAGTTGGCCGTCGTGACCGAAGAGATGGGGCGCGCGTGCTTGCCATGTCCGTTTTTGGCGACGACTTGGGCTGCTACCCTTTTGGCCCAGGTTGCTAACTCAGATTCTGTATCGACACTGTCCTCCATGGCGGAAGGCTCACACACTGCGTCGGTAGCCTTGATGGATCAAGATAGCGATTGGGATGTCGAGCATGTCCAGACTCAACTGAATCCAACGTCGGCAGGTTGGCAGCTGAGTGGACACAAAACCATGGTTCTCGATGCGGCGGAAGTGGATACCCTCCTGTGCGTCGTGCGCAAGGAGAATGAGATTGCCGTCGTTTCCGTTTCGACTCGCGCTTCCGGCGTAAAGTGTACACCGACGCGAGTTCTGGACGCAACGCGAAAGCTTTACGATGTTCGCTTCGAGGGAGTTGCGATTGCACAAAAAGACATGATCGCCGTTGGCGATCAAGCGATCTTAGCAATCGAATACTCAACCCGAGTTGCCACCATAGCTGCATGCGCCGAGATGCTAGGCGCGATGCAGTGGATTCGTGAAACAACACTTGACTATGCGAAGACACGCAAGCAATTTGATCGAACGATTGGATCCTATCAAGCGGTCCAACATCAGTGCGCTGATATGTTACTGATGACCGAGAGCGCTCGCGCCGCCGCCTATTATGCGGCTTGGGCACTGTCGGTGAACGCACCTGACAGCAACAAGTCGGTTGCGATCGCCAAGGCCTATTGCTCCGATGCGGGCCGCGAAGTGGCGCACCGTGGCGTTCAAGTGCATGGCGGTATCGGCTTCACGTGGGAGCACGATTTGCATCTCTTTTTGAAACGGATCAAGGTTTGCGAGTTCCTTTTTGGCGATGCTAGTTGGCAACGAGAGCAGATTGCGAAGCTGATCTTAATGTAGGACCGGCTGACTGGCTGACAGCCTGACGTAGTTTACGCACATCCGTGTAAGAATCCATTTTTCTGAGCATGGCTAATTGCTTGACGAAGCATGAAGACTACACTATCCATCTGCGAGTGCCGGTCAGTCCCCTAATAACACTTATCGAGGAATCAATCGTGACGAAAACGTCCCCTATTTCGAAATTCATTGCGTTGGTACTGTTTTGTTCGACGATGTCGATCGCGTCGGCCCAGAATTCAGCCGCGGATCCTTCGGGAACCTGGCGATGGAAGTATGAGATGAACGGCAAGACGCAAGAAGATGCGGTGCTGCTCAATCTTGATGGCGATAAAGTAACTGGGGCATTTCGTGGTCAGCCCGAAAAGCCCATCGATATCCGAGAGGCCAAACTGAAAGACAATCAACTTTCGTTCACGGTTGAATACAAGTTCAAGGACCAATCGGTTTCGCTGGCCTTTGCTGGCAAGATCAAGCAAGATGATCTCGAAGGAACCGTCACCGTTACCACCGAGGCTGGCACCGAAGAGTATCCTTGGGCACCCAAACGGTCCGTCCAGTTGGATGACGCCGTTGGTCAGTGGAATATCGAAATTGATGCCGACGGGAACAAACTCGAGCCAAAAATCGTCATCACGAAGTCGGGCGAAACTTTGCAAGGGAAATACACCGTTGCCGAAGGAACCGTCGTCGACGCAACCGGGCTCAAGATCCGTGACAATAAATTGGAGTTTCGTATCGAGGCAACCATCAATGGACGCAAGATCCAAGCAGATTACTCAGGACGCCCGTACGGTAAAAACATGAAGGGTAAAATCCAATACGACTTGGATGGCAACACAGGTGAAGTTGATTTCACTGCGAAACGCGAACCGGCAAAGAAATAGACGCTGGGCAACATTGTCACCTTTTGCTCCGCAAAAGTGCGTTTACGCGAGGGGCGGTTTGAAATCTACCTATAAACTGTGTGGCACGCTCTGAGGTACGAAGGGCGTGGTGAATCGCTAGAGTCATTTGCCACACTTCCCACGCCCATCGCTAATCGCTTTGGGCGTGCCACACAGTTCCCACGCCCATCGCTTTGGGCGTGCCACACGGTGGCCTGGCCTGGTGTGGCACGGCCCATGGTGTGGCACGGCTTAACGTGTGGCAGGGCCTAAAGCGAAGCGTGGGCGTGGGACGTGAGAAAAATGCTTCTAACGACTCTATCCAGCCTAGAAGTTGGGGTTCTCGCGTAGCGGAAGCCGCGTAGGCTTTCGGCGACTTCAAGAGGTAAATCCCAGTGGATTCCATCCGAAACTCCGAAACTCCGAAACTCCGAAACTCCGAAACTCCGAAACTCCGAAACTCCGAAACTCCGAAACTCTTGGCGAGTTCCGCTACCCCCAAATTTGGCATGGAAGAACCACTAGCGACTCCCACGCCCTTCGTAAACTCAGGGACGTGCCACACGTTTAGCCACACGTATCGTCACTATTTTGCAAAAGCTTTTTGGTAGGCGGATTGTCCCCCGACAACGGGCAATTCCAATCGCGTCTCTTGGAGATCAACAGTCAACTCTGTGCCCGCTTCCGGGAGCAGCGTGAACTCGGGATCGCTCGAAAAAATCATCAGTCCAATTTTCTCGCCCGCAGAAATAATCTGATCATCCGGCTGAAGTGAAAAACTTAAGTCGTAAAACTGATTCGGAACCAGCGGCTCGCTTTCCGTCAGCGATCGATGGTTTTGTGGGTCCGCCCAACCTCGCGTAATGAGGTTGTCCGTGATCTTGCCTTTAGGATCTTCGGTCCACGGGAGAGAAACCAACCAAACGGTTAAGTTGGCAGCGGGCTTGCTCGACGCCAATCGAATCTTGATCTTCGAATAGCCAGAGATATGAAGTGGTTCTGTGAGTTCCGGCGTTACGAACAGCAATCGATTTTTGGAGGACTCCGCTTGAGCCAAGTCCTTGCCCTTAATGGCGGAGTCATCGACGAGAACTTCGGGAATTTGGCTAGGCGATGACTCTGTCGATAATCCGCCTAAGTCGTTTCCTCCCTTCGTCGGGTGCAAGGCTACCGATTGAGCGTCGGGATGTGGATAGTCTGCGTAAGCCGTAGGCTCGGTTCGTTTGGCAGTCTCGCGAACGATCCACGAGCGCGGTCCCTTTTCAACACCATTGTCCACTCCATGCAGGTACTTCGTGAACCAACGATTCATCATGCTCATCGGTGGTTCGCCGCCATGTCCCCCTTGATGGCAGAAAAATTGTACAGGTAGGCCCTTGGCTTTGGCAGCTTCGTAGATGCGAACGCTGTGTTCGGGAACAACATTCCAGTCATTGAAACCGTGCGACATTAAAAGAGCAGCGTGCATCGGGCCCATTTGATTGAGATAATCCCTGCCCGCCCAGAACGCGTTGTAATCGCCGGTGATGCGATCTTGTCCGTTGGCCATCTCCTTGTCGCGTACTTCGCAGTCGCAATGATCGCGTTTTGGCTCATTGCCACTGTGAATGAAGTTGTAGAGGACGTCGATATCCTCCCCCATGTATCCGCCAGGGTGTCTGACCAGTCCGTTCGATCGATAATAATGGTAATACGATGTGTTCGGCGCGATAGGGATGATCGCTTCGAGTCCTTGGACGCCGGTCGTGGCTGCGGCCAGCGGAAGCGTTCCGTTGTACGATGTGCCCGTCATCCCGACTTTTCCTGTTGACCAGAAAGCACTCACCGTTTCGGTTCCGTCGACTTCGGTGAAGCCTTTGGCTCGACCGCAAAGCCAATCGATTACCGCCTTGGGGGCCAAGGACTCATTGGCACCGCCTACTGTAGGGCAGCCTTGAGATAGTCCAGTGCCCGGAGAGGATGAATGCACCACCACAAAGCCACGCGGTACCCATTGTCTCGTTTGAGAATTGGAAATGATTGGGCGTTTTACTTTGGCGCTAAAAGCAGGCGGATCTTCATGTTTCATTGGGATAGCGCCTACCGCATGTCGTGGATTCCAAAAATGAATGGGATCGCCGGAGCCGGTACCCGCAAAATACGGACTCGACTCGTAGACGACAGGCAGCTTCAAGCCTTCGGTCTCGGTCTGCTTGGGGCGAGTTACATCGACATGCATACGATCCATTTTTCCGTCGCCATCTGAGTCAAAATCCGTTTCGACCCACAGATCATGTCGAATCCAATCTTTAGCATCCTTAAAGCCTTCAACGATTTGAGCTTCACCGTCTGCAAAAATGGGAACGGTTTTTTCTTGGGCAAACACCGCTGTGCCACCTGCGCCACCCATGAATGTGAGGCTTGCAATTATCCCGGTCAAGAGTTGTAAGGATAGAGCAATGGAACACGAATAAAGCGAAAGGGGTGGATGGGCCATGTGATTCACTTCGTCAAGGATTCAGGAATAGTCCAGAGGATCCCTAATAACGTAACTGGAAACAATCTACATTGCTATAATTCACTACCAATTCGAAGCATATTCCTCACACGCCTTGGTGGAGTAAACCATGGATCAACCCGAATTCGTCGATGAGCATTTCCGTTTGGCGCGGCGTTTCTTTTTGCAGCTCGGGATTTGCGGATTGTCGGTAACCACGTCATCACTAATGGCTTTTGCGGAGGATGACAAGGTATCAAAGCCAACCAAACGCCAGAAGCCGGACAAAGCGGGTGCACAACGTGAACCTTACTTTACCCCGCCGGAAGATTTCCGGGATGTTTCGCGAGGCAAACCGCTCCCCCATTCCCTTTCGGACGAAAAGAAACGGGACGTTGGTCTGACGCGCGAGACTTGGAAATTGGAGGTCATTTCCGATCCAGACAATCCTGCCACGCTCGGAAAGCAGTTGACCCAGCCAGACGGCACAGCATTTGATTTCGAGGCGCTCTTAAAACTTGGAGAAAAGCATGCAGTACGCTTCCCCAAAGTAATGACCTGCCTGAACGTTGGTTGCCCGCTCGGAATGGGACTGTGGGAAGGTATACCGCTACGAGAAGTGGTATGGCTAACTCAACCGCGCGAGAATCTTAGGCGGGTCTTTTACTATGGGTACCACAACGACGATCCCAAACAAATGTTTCGCAGTTCCCTACCCATCGGACGCGTATTGGAGGATCCATTCGATTTACCGCCAGTCATTTTGTGCTACAAACTAAACGGCCAGTGGTTGGATTCCGAACGCGGCGGTCCAGTGCGAATCGTCGTCCCGGAGGCTTACGGTTTCAAGTCGATCAAGTGGCTGTCACACGTCGTCTTGACCAACCTGGCATACGCCAATGACACCTATGCCGAGCAGAACAATGATGTCGATAGTATGTTGAAGACATTTGCCGCCACGCTTTCCCTCTCTCGCCAGTTGAAGCCTGGAGAACCGATTCCGGTATCAGGCTATGCCCAAGTGGGTGTTTCCGGATTGTCCAAGGTACAGGTCTCATTGGAGTCGAACGCTGTTTCGCGGGCGGTCGACGATTCCCATTTCACTCAAGCTCCATGGATCGATGCGGAATTGCTGCCCGCCCCAAAGCAATGGAGTGGTCTAGCCGAAAACAAACTGCCACCGAAAACGCATGGTTTTAACGAAGACGGTTCGCCGAAGAGTTGGCCGATTCGATTTACCAACGCGCATTGGGCGGCTGTGCTGCCAGGTGTTCCCGAGGGGGAATACACGTTTCGATGTCGAACTATCGATGAAAAAGAGAATGCCCAACCACTTCCAAGGCCATTTCGGAAATCCGGGCATGCGTCGATCGAGTCGATTGTCGTTACGGTGAAATCGTAGGTCGTTCGCTCCGCGACGGACGTCCTGCATCGCAGCGCGGACCGCCCGTCGTGGAGCTACGGGCCTACGTCAAACATCAACCACGCATAGGGCACAAACACGATGGCTCCGATAATGACTGACCCGACTGCGGCAATCAGGACGGCTCCTGCCGCGGCATCCTTGGCCCTGCCGGCCAGCGGATGAAACTCAGGCGAGACGCGATCCGTCAGCAACTCCAAGGCGGTATTCAATGCTTCTGCCGTCCACACGGCCGTGAGGCATAAAACGAGGCAGCACCATTCTATGTTCGTAATCCGAAACGCAACGCCAACTGCAAAAACGATCATTGCAGCGATCGCGTGAAGCCAAGCGTTATGCTGCGTGAGCAGCATGTCTTGAATGCCCCGAAACGCATTCGCGAAACTCGTCCCCCTATCGCGCCATGAGAACTTTCGCGATTTGGTCATGGTTTTCCTTTTCTAATTCTTGATTTGCACAGGACACCATTCGATCCGGAATGGTAAGCTGAAGTCGCTAGTATCAAAGTTGCCATTGCAACTCGATCGGATGATCTTAACCTCGCGTAACTTTTTGTGGACGGGCTGAGTAACATCATGATATTCAAACCAAACAGACGTCGATTTATCGGCCAAGTTGGAACGGGTGCCTTGGCTGCTGCGGCTGGCGATGTTTTATTGGCCCAGTCGCAACCCGAAGCCCAGTCGCAACCCGAAGCCCAGTCGCAACCCGATGCACCGTATGCGACGGTGCCCACTCAATTCCAAGGCCACTTGGCAGCGGGACGATCACTTTTGCGTTTTCATGATGGCAGTGCCGTCAGGACTTCCGAAGATTGGCAACGAAGGCGGACGGAAATCGGGGCCGATTGGAATCGCTTGGTGGGTGCGTGGCCCCCCATCGTCGCAAAACCCGCCATGGAACTACTCGGAGCGACAAATCGCGGCGACATCACACAGCGACGCATTCGAGTGCAAATCGCGCCGGACCAAACCAGCGACGGCTTCGTGCTCCTACCGAAGGGTACAGGTCCGTTTCCAGCAGTGTTTGTACCTTACTATGATCCGGAAACGAGTGTGGGGCTGAGCAAAAACCTGCTTCGGGACTTCGCATGGCAACTCGCATTGCGTGGGTTTGTTTGCTTGGCGATCGGCTCACCAGGGGGTGATGCTCGAAAACCTGTTTTGAGCGACCTAGCAAAGTGTCAGCCACTCTCCTATCTGGGATATATTGCCGCCAACGCATGGAACGCGCTGGCCATGATGCCGGAGGTGGATTCAAAACGCATTGGGATTGTTGGTCATTCCTATGGCGGGAAGTGGGCGATGTTCGGTTCTTGTTTGTGGGAAAAATATGCGTGCGCCGCGTGGTCCGACCCCGGTATCGTGTTTGATGAAACGCGACAGAGCATCAACTACCAAGAGCCTTGGTATCTCGGCTTCGATCCGACTGTGACACGCATGCCTGGGCTAGTTCGTGAAGACAGCCCGCGTACCGGCGCCTACAAGAGCTTGATCGAAAATGGCCACGATCTGCATGAACTCCACAGTTTGATGGCACCGAGACCTTTTCTTGTTTCCGGCGGAGAGGAAGATCCACCAACGCGATGGACGGTTCTCAACCATGCCATTGCGGTGAACAAGCTTCTGGGTTTCGAGGGTCGAGTTGCCATGACGAACCGCCAGACGCATACTCCAACGGTCGAATCCAACGAGCAGATCTATCGGTTCTTCGAGTACTGGCTAAAGAGTCCGCATCCAGAACGCGACCAGCGTTAAAACAATGTCGCCTTTTGCTCCGCAAAAGTGCGTTAACGAGACGCACTTACGCGGAGCGAAAGGCGACAATAACAAAATCACGGCGCGGAGTGCCGTGCCACCACCTGTGGGGCCAATTCCAAAATGGACACTTCTGGGATGCATCCCCACCGATACGGATGGACTCCCGAGATTCCTCTAGAAACGTGCATTAGGGTTGAATCGGAGGAAAACACTCCGGACGCATAGCGAGTCCCATACCGGCTGGGGGCGATGATTGGCCCCATGATGGGTAGCCGGATTTGGCCGCCATGGGTGTGGCCGCATAGCAGCAGTTTGCATCGATTGGCGATTCCCCATGCAAATTGATCTGGTGAATGTGAGACACCCAGCTTCCAAGCGTTGTCGATCGATTCGTCCATTGGCTTGGTTGCGTTTCCCGGCGCATGCCTTCGAAACCATGGCAATTCGTTGCCAATCAAATGGAGGGTTGTCCCTCCCTTTCTGGCAAGTCCGTCTGTCTGGCCTAAGTCGGACCAACCCATGGCACATAGCTCGCTGCAAACATCGGTCGGATTGGTCAAGCGTTTATCATGATTCCCCAAAATGAAGTACATCCCCAAGGGAGCACGAAGCCCATCAAAGACGGGTCCAATTTGCTTTAGGGCTTTTGGATAGTCCACGATATCGCCTGAAACCACAATCAGGTCTGGAGACTGGTCGGACACCCAGTCGATCGCGAGCCGATAAAAGGCAGTGGAAAGCTGTCCCGTCAAATGCACGTCGGACAAATGTGCAATTCGCAATCCGATTAATTCCTCTGGCAAATCGTTCATCAATAGGCGTTTTGTGTTGCGTTGCAGCGAGACAATTTGATTGCCTGGAAGGTTGGCCATTCGCCCGAAGTGTCGGCCTGAAATGTACAAAGCCGCGTTGCCTTTCGGATGCTGAAGCTGACTTAAATTCTCGGTTTCAAGAAGTTGGAATCGGTCTTTCGCCGAAGCAAACTGGGAGCGATCCGCAATCCAAAATGGAGCCAAAGCGATCGCAAAAAAGCTTACCAAAAGCGAATAGCCGATGGTAAGGAGACTGAGTTTGCCCCAAAGGATTCCCGGTTCGAAAAAAATTGCCGGATCATGGGAACGAAGTTCGAAAATCAAAAGACCAATCGGGATCAGCCCGCACGCCAGCATGATGGACTTCTCGATACGCTTGATTGTCTTGCGTCGTAGTCCCGTGGCGTTGATGCGATTGAAGAGCCAGATACAAAGGCCAAAATGCCCAATCGCGACGATCGCGAGGATCGCGCTGGACAACAATAAATCGAGGATCACGCTACCGCCGGAATCATTCAGAGGTTGGAGGACGATAGTCGATGAGCGTTTCGGTTACGCTCAACAGTTGATCCAATCGAAACGGTTTATAAAGGATTGCCTTTGGATGCAAACCGGATTGACGAGCCTTGACGATGGAGTGCCCAGGGTCGTAACCAAAACCGGTCATGAGTGCAATTGGCACATGATTCATCAGTTTCTGCAGTCGCAACATCAATTGGTAGCCCGAGTAGTCAGGGAGTTTGATGTCCGAGATGATTACATCGTAGGGTTCCTCGAGGCAATTTCGAACCATCGAGACAGCTTGATCCCCATCATGGGCTGTTTCCACTGTGCAGCCATAACGTTCGAGCAACGCGTGTGCGTCATTCCGAACTTGTTCGTCTGCGTCGACGACCAAGATACGTTTTCCATGAAGCTTCGTGTGGGTCTCGCTGCTGCTGCCAGCTGGACTTACATCGGTTGGGGCCAGCGTTTGACCGATTTCCTGGATCGATCGTTTGATGCTTCGGGCTTTCGCAAGAACATCTCGCAAGCGCGACACCGTCTCGGTATCGTGTCCTATGTACTTTTCCATCAAGTGGACCGCATCCAAAAGCAGGTCGTCGATTGGGAGTGCGACTGCTGCGTGGATGGCTTCGCAGCTTTGCTGAGCGGCATTGGTTCGCTGCGCGACCAGTAGTTCTAAAGTGTTGAGGGCTACGGCCACATCGCGCGCGAAGATCTCGAGGAACTGCTGATCGCTAAAAGAGAACGCATCGAGCATCGGGCTTTCGACATTGATCGTGCCGATCACACTTTCATGCAATAGTATCGGGACCGTCAGAGAGCTTCTCGCCCCCTTAAAAGCTTCAAGGTATTTGGGATCTTTGGTGGTGTCGCGGCACAAATAGCTTTTGCCGCAGGCGGCAACGAATCCGGTAACACCATGGCCTTGTGGGCTAGCCATCAATCGGCGATCCGCCGCGATTTGATCGATGCCTACCGAGAGCAGTGGTATCAAATTTCCAGTCGATTGTTCCAGAAGCCGAATTTCGATGACTTCGACGTTCAGCAAGTCTTGCGTGTAGTGCCGAATATTGTCTTTGAGCAAATCGATCCGTTGTTCCACGTCCATCGCGAAGATTTCGTCGGGCTTGAGGTCGGTCAATTTCGCGCCCGCTTGATGGATGGCTGCGAGTTTTTGCTCTTGCAAAATTTCTTCGGTCACATCGCTGAGGGTCACGACGATTCGGTCGATTTCATTGGCGTTCGAATCGCTGGACACGCGATTGCCAGAGTAGCTAGCCAGTGGAGCGGCGTGGATATGATAATAGCTCCCTTTTTGTGTTTGCAAGGTTGCGCTAGCTTTCCGACCGGTAGAGAAACATGTTTGGAGTGGACATAAGCCAGCCCCAACCATTTCTGGATTTGCCAGTGCAGAATAGAAATTCTCACCCGTTCGATCCACGCCTCCGAACCACTCTTGAAAGCACTGATTGGCCCATAGGATGGTCAAATCACCTCCCAATAGGGCAACCCCATCTGGCAAGCAGTTCAACACGTCTTCGGCTGCAATGCCAGCTACGCTGATTTTCGCCACCCGAGCCTCCAGACCGCAATTCGATTCATTTCAAATATTTTCCGCGCAAAGTACTCGCTAAACCAGTGTTTTAGGCGAGCGGCAGAATGAGTCATACCCTCCCCTGGCTTCGCTCGACCCTCCCTGAGGGAGGGTGAAGTCACTCTCCCTCCGGGAGAGTCGGCCTGAAAGGGGTTGCATCACACTGGTAGTTTTCAGCCTGCCGTTCGCATTACGCAATTAACGAAGATCTTAAAATCGTAACAACGTTTTCCCCGAAGATCGATCCAGGGAACGAAATAATTCCTAGAACTTTTGTCTAAACTCTACAAGTACTGTTGGTGACCAAGTTCGGTCAACTGCTTTACGGCCTCCCGCACTCTCTCTTCTTCGGACTTGGGGGCTACCAAAGTTGCGTCGGGAGTATGGACCACAATCGTGTCGTTCATACCGATGGTGACAATCAGGTGATCGGGTTCCGACCGTATAATATTATTGGTGGAGTCAATAGACAAGAATGGACCATCGACTGCATTACCCCGCTCGTCGGGAGCAATCAAGCGCGCGATGGCTTGCCAGCTTCCCACATCGTCCCAAGAGAAAGGAGCTTCGATCACGACTACGTTTTCGTGGCGTTCCATCACCGCAAAGTCGATGGATTTACCCTGAATTTTTTCGAAATGTTCGGCGAAGTTCCGTTGGAAATTGGCCGTTCCGATGTCGCCGGCGATATTTTTGATATGCGCGTGCATTTCCGGCTCATACCGCTCCAATGCTTGCAAAATCGTGCTGGCTTTCCAAAGAAAGATCCCGCTGTTCCAATAAAACGTACCCTGTTCCACGTATTCCTCGGCCGTCTTGCGATCGGGTTTTTCCCGGAACCGAACCACCTCGAATGTCGATGTACCCGGGCCACTTGCGATCGCCTCTCCCCGCTGAATGTAGCCGAAGGATTCCGCTGGATAGCTTGGTCTGATCCCGAAGGTAACTATCCGCGTCGGATCGTCTTCCACCAATTTCGCCGCAGCCCGAATGGCTCTGTGGAATTCGGATCGAGGTTCAATAACGTGATCCGATGGCATGACTACCATGATGCCATCCGCGTCGGCCGCTTGAACCAAGGACGCTGCCACTCCGATGCACGGAGCCGTATCGCGCTTGAATGGCTCACCGATAATGTGCTCAATGGGCAAATTAGGAAGCTGCAGGGCTACGGCTTCGGTCAGTTGTTGATTGGTAGCGACCAGAACGTGTTCACTCGAAACGAGTCCCTGCAGCCTGTCGAAGGTGGTTTGTAACATTGTTCGTTGCCCACCCATTTTGAGCAATTGCTTTGGTTTGACCTGACGACTTGCCGGCCAAAATCGGGTGCCGGAACCGCCGGCCATGATGACTGCGTGGAGCATAACGTTTCCTCGTAAGAGCTAAGCAAAATATGTGTCGACCAAAATGCTCGAAGGCTTTTGAATTCTCATCCGTACTTCTTCCGCGTCTAGAGCCCAATTCGGGTTAATCTCTACTTTCACGGTAGGGCTTACTGACACACCCGCTTCTTCTAGCCAGCGTCGATGTTGCGCAAGGATCGCGTTGCGTGCTGCGGATGGAGTGTCGGTCGGAGCTCCTTCGGCGTTCTTTACCGGCGCAAACACCTCTGCAGCGTCCCCTTCTACGACCATCGTTCGATCGGCTAGGGGTAGCAAGTCAAAGACAAATCTCTCAAACTTTATCGCATTTGGGGCCAATGCCTTTTCCACGACGCCACGTTCGTTGAGAAACGGAACTGCCTTTTTTGCCCGATGAAATGGCAAGCCAACTCCATTTTTTGCGGAGGTCGCCAAGAAGTCCAACGCCAAGACGTGAACGGCGATGTTTCCGGCCCAAAGACTTAACTCTCCATCCTCGTTGATTCGATTGGCGGCAGCCTCGGCCAAATCACTGTATTCAATAATGTGAGCCTTATCATCAATGGATACAACGTTTCCAACTTTTTCCTGCCCAAATCGTTTTTTGACCACTTGTGTCGTCATTTGCGACTTGGCGAGCAAGTGATAGCCGATCAAAAGCGGATCGCAAGCGCGGACCAATGGATTGTCAACCTGCGCATAGAAGAAATGCTCAATGCCACGATCCGAAGCCGATTTCAAGACTCCTTGCCGATCGAGAGCAGCGACAATTCCACCATGTCCGTCCGGACTGAGAGCAATACTCGATGTTGACTCCATCAGAACTTTTCCGGCCGAAGCGTCGATGGCTGGCATCGTTCCCTGGCAAAAGACCACGAGATCCTCTTTTTTGAGTCCTAAATGCTGGTGGCTCTCGAAGTACTCCCGCGTGGGACCATCCGTGGCGGGACTGGTCATGACATACAAAGGAATCGAGACCGAGAAACGCCGCATGGCGCCGCGAAGTGAGTCGGCGTGCATGGCAAAGAGGCTACGATTGGAAATGGGACCGATGCAAAACATGCCTTTTGGCAGATCGAAGCCCAATCGAGTTCCTTGGCCACCCGCAACCAAAATCATCCCAATCTTGCCATCGCGGAGTGCTCGCTCTCCGCACTCGAGGGCTTCCGCCTTAGAAAATTTCGGATTCGCCTCTTGCAGTCGAATGGCCGCTGGAGGAGCAGCCTTTCGCGAAAGATCAGCCCAGTCTATCGTTGCTTCGGTTCCTGCAAATAGATCTGCAAGTTCTTGAAAATCGATCGACTGGATTTGGCTAGCCAGGTGGCGACGCTCGTCCGCTGACAACTGATTCCAGTATCTTAGCAGGTGTGCATGTCCAAACTCATGCGCTCGAGACATCCACGTTTCCATTGCATCATGCATGATGTTTTCCGAATTTGAATCGTGGCTACTTTACAACGTCAAGCAATTCCAATTCGAAGATCAGGGCTTCGTTGGGTCCGATTCCGGCACGCGGCTCGCCTTGTTCGCCATATCCCAAATTGGGCGGCAAAGTCAAAATCCATTTGTCCCCGACTTTCATTCGCTGCAGGGCTTCGGTCCATCCTGGAACAACTTTACTAACTGGAAATGTCTCAGGTTTGTTTCGTTTGAGGGATGAGTCAAACACAGTTCCATTGATCATCTTGCCTTCGTAGTGGCAAACCGCGCTGTCGGTAATCGTAGGTTGCTTGCCGGTGCCTGACTTGAGTACTTGGTATTGAAGACCAGTCCTGGTAACTTGAACTCCATCTTTCTTCTTGTTGGCTTCGAGATAGGCATTGGACTTTTCCAGGTTTTGCTTGGCCGTTTCAATCATCTTGTTCTGCATTCGCTGCTGAAGCGATTTCATGGCGTCCTGAAATTGTGGTTGCGTCAGTTTGGGATCTTTTTTGCTCAAGGCATCCAAGAAGCCAATGAGAAAATCATTGCTGTCCATATCCTTGTTGTTTAACCCACCCTGTGCTAGGTCACTACCTATATTGAAGCCTAGGGCATAGCTCGAGGGATCTTTGAGGGCTGCGTTGCCTTGGACGATTGGAGCAGGCACGGCCCCTCCAACTTTTTCTTGCGCTTGGCTGTGCAATATTCCAAATACCAGCACGCTAGAGAGTGCGAAGGTGGCTCTAAGCAACATGAGTAGATATATCCTTTGAATCGGTAGTAAAAGCAAAACAGCCTTGAGGAAAAAACGAGTACAATTCCTGACCACCCAGACTACCCAACAATTTGGCTTGTTTACAGGGCAGTTATGGGCGAAATCCCGCCCAAAAGCGAATTATTTGTAAGGATCGATGCAGCGACATTCAAAACTTCATGCATTACGTCGGCCAATCGTGTGAACGGACTGCCTGTCGTTTTAATGCCCACCGGATGAAATCTATGCGAGCGTACGTTCAACAGGTAAACCAAGACTCTTCGTTTTACCTTGCATCTCTTGAGGCTTCACACTGGTTTTGGGAGCGTGGTTACGAAGTTGTCCCGTTTCGATTCGCCGATATTCAATCTGGCCTACTCGACGCATGGCTCCACGATCAGCCGGATGAAATGGTAGTACGAGCCGGCGTTGAGGCGATTCGAGTTCTGCTGGCGCGGGCTGGTCGACCACCACCACCGGTTTTCGATTTACCCCATTCCCTGTCGCAGTGGATTGGAAGATTTACGTGGGAAACGACCATGGGTGAAGTTCGAAATCAAGTGGACTCCGAAGTTTCGTTCAATCCTTTCCATATCAAGCCTCTGCTTCATCATAAATTGTTTAAGGGAACCGTCGTCTATGGACTGCGAGATTTGATCGCCACAGCTTCCCTTCCGGATGACACGGCGGTGTTGGCACAGCAGCGGATCGAATTTGTTTCCGAGTGGCGAGTTTCCATCCTTCGGAACAAGATTCTCAACGTAGCCCATTACAAAGGCGACCCTTTGCGATTCCCCGACGTGGCGACGGTGCAGTCTGCGATCGAGGCGTTTACGGAACGCCCAATTGCTTTCGGAATGGACTGGGGAATAACCGCCGCTGGGCAAACGTTGCTGGTTGAAGTCAACGACGGGTACGCTCTTGGAAACGTAGGCCTGGGTGGAATGCCCTACACCGCCATGATCGAAGCCCGGTGGCGTGAACTAATGGGTTTACCCGACAATGGTGTTGGGGATTGCTTCACTATTTAGTTTTGTTCGGACTGTCTACCATCTATTCTAGAGAAAAGGTAAATATCCCCCGAGTAAAACTCGGGGGCATTTCCAGAGACCGAACGAGCGAAGGGCCTCGCTCGTCCACAACGAAACGAAAAAACCCAGGAGAAAGTCCCCTGGGTCTCGCAAGTTTTTGATGATACTCGAGCGTGGTCTTGCGACGTCATTACCAAGTGTACTCGGCACCGATGGAGAATCCTTGAAGTACTATCTCAGCGTCATTGTTTATGCGAGGAACCCTGCCTGCGTTGAGTCCAAAGTCGTTTGGCGGAATTGGATTGAAGTTCTCGGTAGCGAGAGCGACGTTGTCGATGTAGATCAATTGGTAGGATGATCTCACCGCCCATGAGTGGTTCAAGCGATATGAGATTTGAGGCGCAATTTGAGTGATGTAAGCACAGCGGTTGGACAGGACTTCTTCGGTGACCGTATTCGGTAGCGAGTTTGCAAAAATCGCAGTATTCTGGTGAGCACGATTGTTGTAGACCCCTGTCTTGGCTTCGATTCCAAGTTTTACGCCTGGAATAAGATTGTACCAAAGATCACCACCGACCTGAAAACCGACCAAAGAGTTCTGCGTGTTAACGGTGTAGTCCAAAAAGCGGAGGCCGTTGTTGGCTGCGGCGTTGTTGTTTTCACCGCGAGCCGTAAAGCCGGCTTGTTCATCCAAGTCCAAATAGCGGACCCCCATGAGGAAGCTGCCTTGGAAAAACCCAGCCGGTTCCATCCATCGACGACGCAAATTGATTTCGCCGTTATGCAATTCTGAGGCGTAGTTCAGCGTATGAACAAAGGACCTGTCTGAATCATCGAAACCATTGGCTGGCAGCGTTCCAAAGTTGCTTAAAAAGGAGAATAAACTTGGTGTCGTTGACGTGGCGGAGGCCGAATTGTTCCAATCATTCAAGCCAAAGTAAACGACTTCAAGGTTGGAACCCGGTCCAACTTGAACATTGGCTTGAAGTCCAAGTCCTGCTTGTAGATCATTCAGCGGGACATTGTCTGTCCCGAGAACGAAATTATTGCTACCGGCACCGACCGAAGATAAATTGAAATTGGATCCGCCATTCGTTCTTGCCAAGAAGATGGCTTCTGCGGAAACGTCGAACCAACGTTGAGTCGCAATGCCACCTTCACCGTAGGGACGAAGCGAACCGCGACACCCTGCCAATCGGCCTCGAAGCGCGCTGAAGAGCGCGAACGGAGAGCGACCAAATCGGTCACAAGGACCATCACACTGACCACCATAGCCTTCGGGTCCGCATGGCATTCCGTCCGGTCCACAAGGAACTTGTGGTAAGTTCGGGTCCATTCCCATTCCCATCGGCATCCCCATGGAAGGGTCACCGGACATTCCGGGATCGCCTGACATGCCTGGAGGTGGTCCGGGGATGCGGTAGGAAGCGGGCCCGATTTGAGGTTGGCCCTGGCCCAGAATGCGTGGGTCTAAACTCCCAGGCTTTTGAGCTTGCAGATGCCCGCCAAGTGAAGCGAGTGCCAGTCCGGCGAATAGTTTTAGTTTCCAGCCTTTGAGCAACTTCATTGAAATCTCTCCAACGCAAATTTGCGATTGCAGCTTCTGGTTGTCTTCAGAAACCGCAATTCCCCCATTGGAACAGATGCTTTGGACACCTGCTGGTTGGCACTGTTATGCCTTGAAACCGTCGAATATTCGGCTTGACACACATGTTCCGTACAATGAGAACAAGCGGTAAACCCGATACCACCGACTTTATCGGCACCACGAGTACCAAAAGTTCGCTGAAAGGATGGGATTTCTCGTTACAGTCCGCAAAATTCCCCGAAACGAAGCTTTCGTTGTTTGCAAGCAATTCACGGAGAGCATGTGATTTTATTCGCAAAGCGCAAAACTCTGTCGCCTTTTGCTCCGCAAAAGTGCGCTAACCTGGCGCACTTTCGCGGAGCGAAAGGCGACAATAATAAATTCACGTCCTAGGAGTAGATTGAGTCTCAGCATGCACGAAGTGACGACGGTTTTGATTCTGATGTGCATCGTTACGTTGTTAGGGACTTTGGTTGTGCAAGGACTTACTTTGCCGTGGTTGGTTCGGAAGCTCAAGCTGTCCGGAAGCGGTCCCTCGACATCGCAGCAAGA
>JBBRJI010000008.1:0-23802 GCA_038219625.1 Pirellulales bacterium
ACCTAGCCGCGTTGTGTGGGACGATTGCTTTGATCGCGATTGCAGCCATGTTGGTTCACAGATTTGCAATTATGCCGGGACAAGACCTATCTGTTCAGTAGACAGGAGTTGAACGCAGCCCGAAGGTCGGTACTGCTTGCAGAAAGTACCCATCACACTCCGTGTGATGTTGCCTCAGAAATCACAGGTTTTTAACCGCGGAAATCACACGGATTGTGATTGGTACTATAAAGTCACAGCCTCTGAGCGTGCCACCCAGTTTTTAGGTAGCTTTCAAACTGCCCCTCGCGCTAAATATGCAAACCGATTTTGCCGTCTCGATCGAGCTCGAAGAGTGCGAACGAGTCATTCTTGACAAGCCAACTGCTGATTTTCGAGTTGGAGCTGCGCAAGTGATTGTCGAGCATCGAAGGGAAACTTAACGAGTTTGCAAACGGCACTACATCCGACAAGTCAAGTTTTCGCTTGGAACCAAGGCATACCATTGCATCCTGTCCGAGACACAAGTTGATGAGTGACCAGAGATCGATCACTTTTTCGCCTGAGACAAAACAAAGCGTTCTAGAAAGCGCATCCACCGAACCGGTCGGCCGCAGTCGTTCGAGCAGCTTCAAGCCCTCGGGTTGCAATTGGCTTTGGTTGATAACGAGACAGAGCTGGTATTTCGAAGAGAACTTCTGAAGCAATCCGACAAAATCGCCTTGCCTTGCGGCGAATGGTACCGACTGTTCATACAAATTCGGTTGTTGTGAAATGGTGAAAAAGGATTTCCACCAATCCTCGTTCCCAGGAGCCAAGGGTATCAAATCAAGGCTTAAGTCCTGGGACCCTATGGTTTTCGACGCGGTGGGTTCAATCGCTTTGATCGTTGACTCCAAATGCTGGTTATTGGCAAAGTCCAAGGTCCGTAGTCTGGATGAGCTTGGTGCTGGATCAATTTGAGTTTCCAGGTCGGGTACCGTTACTGAATCGTTGGGCGCGGATGTCTGGCTGAACGAGAATCCGTCTTCGTCATGGGGGTTTTCACCTTCTTCACGAAGCGATACAAGGAAGGTCGTCATTCCTGCTCGAATCGAATCCCCCGAGCGCAACGCATGAACCGTAACGCGTTGGTTATTCAAAAAGGTGCCGTTAGCGCTCCCAACATCGCGAACTCGAAATCCGTTTTGGGTTGAATCCAACAACAAGTGGCGTCGCGACAGATGTGAGTCCGTGGGGATGCAGAAATCCGCCGAAGAGATTCGACCGATTTCTAAGCATTGGTTTTCCTTAACCCAGATTCTTTTCCCGCGGGCGGGCCCATCGATCACATCAAGGACGCAGATCATTAGTCAATTCGAAAACGAAACGGTCTCAATAGGTAGGAAAAAGGTTTTTCCTTAGTCTAATCACCCTCAGTTATCGAAAGAAAAAGAGGATGGTTGTTAAAAATTCTTTTTTTTGTCTGGAAAAACCAGTCAGTTGGCCCGAGGGCTCGTTGAGAATTGACATAAAAAACTGTCCCAATTTGACCACCTCGATTAGACTGGAGTGCCTTTGGCTTACGTTTTTCTTCGTCAATTTGACCAACCGTCCGGTCGATTTGGCAGGAAGCTGGATCGGAAAAGTGGCTAGAACTATGAAAACGTTGACACGGAACATTGCTGCCATCCTTTCGGGTTTTTTGAAAAATCAAAGACATCGTTTGATTCGGAAGGCCTTGGAGTCCGAAATCGCCCAAACTTTTCGCAGGCTAGAGAGCCGAAGGGTGTTGTCCGTTACATCGATGTTTGGCGGCGGTGTCCTAGATATTACGATCGCGAATGATGGCTTCGGAACCGACGCGGCTTTGCTGACTACTGGCGCCAATTTCTTCGTGGATGCCGACGGAAGCAATACGCTTAACGGAGTCGAGGTAAGCGGGTTGATGTCGAGTTTGCAACAAATCAATGTGAACGGAGCGGCTGGGGTCGGCTCCTTTCTTTGGCGAGGTGATTTTTCAAGTGCTGGCGGCATAGGCGGAATGAACGGCTTGGCGGTGCAAGACGTAAACACCGCCGTCATTGATACAACCGCGATCCTGAAACTTAACGCAGACATTGCTGCTGCATCGTCGGTTTCCTTCGGAAGCTCCTTAACCGTAAATGGAGACCTGACGACGCAAGCTTCAGGAGCCGGCGGACTGATTACGAACGCTGCGAATACATCCTTGGTTGTCGATGGTAACGCAAGCTTCACCGCCCCGACCATTATTTTAGGTTCGGAAGCAAATGACAACATGCAGTTCGGAAGCCTGACATTCAACTCGACGGGCAGTGTTTCCGTTGTAGAAGATGGTAGTTCCCTGCTGATTGGAGCAAGTTCGGTTGGTTCGCTTTCAATATCTGCCACTGGAGCCAACTCCGATATCCAAATCAACGGTTCCGTTCTATCTACATTAGCCAGCGGAATATCGATCAGCAGCGCAGACTCGATTTCTTTTGGAGCTACCGGTTCTCTTAATGCGAATGGTTTGGGGAACATCCTCCTGACCGCCAACGCCGATTCCTTGAACGGCGATAGCAACGACATCATCTTTTTGGCAGATGGTTCGATGATCACTGCGGATCAAGGAGCGATTCGACTGAGTGCATTAGGTGTCGATGGTGGTGATATTACGTTGGGACGACTTTTCACGAACAGCGCTGCATTGAATGCGATCACCATTCAAACCACCAGCAGCATCCTTGACGGTACTGCAGGAGACACATTAATCGACGCAAACCTTCTGGCCGCCAATGGCACCATTGATCTAAGTGCCACGAATGGATCCATCGGCCAAGGTGCGGCGGTTGCCGACATCGATATCAACGGGCTGAATCTGATCTTCAACGCTAATAGCGGTGTCGTTCAACTCACCGACTTAATCGGAGGCGTTAAGGTTTCTGGGATATCGCGGGCTGGTCTGGGTGGGTTCCTTGCCGCCAATAGCCCTCTGACCATCAGCGCCGACATTTTCGTCGGGGGTTCGTTCGCATTCACGGCGGGCGATGACTTCCTACTCCCAATCGATCACTTGACCATCGATAGCGGTGCAGTTGTCACGTTGACTTCTTTGGTTGCACAAACGCTCACGTTTAACGCCGGCGACAATATCGACTTCAACTCAGGCCGTATTTCGACCACCGGGGGTGGAGTTCACTCCGTCATTCTCAACGCGGACCTCGATGGCGGAGCAGATGGCTTGCGCGGTCAGATTTTGCAAAATGGAACCGCGACCGTCGAGGTCACGACCGACAATCTGAATGCTAATTCCGCCAACGGTATCAACCTGGACACGGAAGTCGCAACCCTGACGGCCAGCAACAATAACACTGGGAATATCGTAATTCAAGAACTAACCGGGATCAGTTTACTTGCCATTAGCAACACCGGTGGCGCGGTCAATGTTTCCGCCGCAGTTGGGAATGTTACGATAGGTCCGGGTTCTGTCACCGCCAGCACTACAGTCACGATTTCTACGCCTGCTGGATCTATAACCGATGCCCAGGACGATGCTCTGGTCGATATTACGGCGGGTGGTTTGATCACGCTCAACGCCAGGGACGCGATCGGAGGACTCGCGGTCGATGGACGCTTAGACTTGGCAGCCGGTAGCGATGTTTTTGCAACTTCTACAACCGGAAATATTTCGCTGCGTGGACTTGGAGCGTTGACGCTAACCAATGTTGCGGCCTCCGCTGGAACCGTTGATGTGGTTGCGGCCGGCGATGTAACGATCGGTTCCATTGTGTCGGGCACCACGGTTTCGATACTGACGTCCCTGGGCTCAATCAATGACGCTCAAAACGATGCAATCGCAGACATCACGGCCGGTGGAGCGATCACGCTCAATGCCAGGGACGAGATTGCTGGCCTTGCCGCCGATGGTCGATTGGATTTTGCTGCCGGAAGCATTGTCTCGGCGATTTCGACAAGTGGCAATATTTTGTTGCGAGGAGTCGGTGCTCTTACATTGACCAACATCCAAGCTCTGGCTGGATTAATCGATGTTTTGGCGGTCGGTACCATCAATGCAGTGAATGTGGACTCATCCAATACCGACGCACTAGCCAACAGCACGACGCTTCGTAGCACCGCTGGAAATATCCTCGTTCAAACCGTGAAAGCTGGTACCAGTTTCGGCGATGTTTCACTGCGCGCTTTTGGTAGTATCCTCGACAATGACAGCCCGATCGACAACCTGGATGTTTCAGGAAATAACGTCACGTTGACGGCGGACACCGGCAGTATTGGTTCAATTAGCGGCAACATTTTTTGTGCGATCGTCGACGTATTGGAAGTAACTGCTACCAACAACTTAACAGCAACCGCGGTCGCCGGCCTTGTCGCGTTGGATGCAACCGTCGGCGGAGTATTGACCTTGACCACGACTACCGCCTGGCTCCAATCCAATGGAGATCTCGACGCAAGTGGACTGATCCTGCCGGTGACGAATTTGGCTTTGATTGCCGACGCAGATAAAAATGGCACCGGTGAGCTGAAACTCGGCGCGTCGCTTACGATTCTAGGGGACTTGCGACTCGAAGGTTTTGATGTTTCCGCCACGGACGGCTCGATTGATCTAACCGCAACGAGATTGATGTTCGTTTCAGGTCAAACCGAGACGATTCGAGTCCTAGACGTAGACCAATTGGATGCGACAGCCAATGGAGACCTTACCATTGTCTCTACGTCCCTCCTTAAGCCGCTGGAACTGATCGATCTCAATTGCGACAACGTGGCTGCTCAAACGCTCAGCGGCACAGGAACAATTGATGTATCAGCGCTAACAACTATCATCGTTTCGGATGACATCATTGCAGGGAATGATGGCGTACTAACCAGCAGCGGCAACATTCGATTGTCAGCCAACGCATCGACCGCAGATGTCCTCTTAAAGGACTTGCTGCTCACCGACGCGGGAAGTATCGATGTGCGAGCGTTTCGCAATATTGAAGTCGGAGGTCCGATCAGCGTCAACGAGTTATTGGACACAGACAATACATTCATCATCACTACGATTCAAGGTAACATTCGGCTCGTTGCCGACGCGGACAATACGCTCGATGGAAGCGGTGGCAAGATCGACATGGTCGACGGTTCCATGGTCATCGCTGGCAGAACTCCAATCGCTTACATCCCGAACATCAATGGCTTACCAAGCCCAACGTCGATTACGCTAGGCATTGCCGCCCAAGCTGTGGGAAGTGCGGAAATCATTTTGCTTGCCGATGGAAACATAACCGTTGGCTCATTGCAAACCAAAAACACGGGTAGCAATGCTATCGCAGTGAATAGTTTCAACGGCGGAATTATCGACAGCGGTGACTCAACCAGCGATGCAAACTTCATCGCAAACGACGCCGGTGCCCTAGTGACTTTGGTTTCCGTTCTCGGGGCTGGTGACACCAATCCGCTTGAGACAAACGCGTTTCAATTGACCGCCATCAATACCACCGGTGTTGCGCCTGGCAGCATACCCGCGGCTGGTTCGATCCGTATTGTGGAAACCTCGGCGGGCGGTGATTTAACAATCGTCACTGCCGTTCGCAACGACGCACCACTTGGCGACATTCACCTCCAAGTCAACAGTGGTAACTTGACCGTCGACGGTCCAATCAGCAACCAACTAGGAAATGTTTTGATCAAAGCATCGACCGATGTGACGATTAATCAAAGCATTACTAGCCTCGCCGGACACATCACCGTCTCGGCCGGCGACGATGTGCTGCAAAACGCAAATATTGGAACGGGTGGCGTTGGGACCATTTACATCGAGGCCGGCAAGCTGGCACTTGGATCCACACATGATGTCATCATGTCCAGCACTGCGACTACCACAACAGTCAACCAGAACATCGTGATCGATGCAAATGGAAACATTGCTCTGGGTGTGCTTAACGCTGGTACCGGCAACGTCAGCTTGCGAGCAGCAGAATCAATCACGGATGCCAAAGCCAACAATACAACAAATATCACGGCCAATATCCTGCGATTGATCGCGGACAGCGACAGCAACGGCACAGGAACCATCGGCGGAAACGATCTAGCAAATACAGCGGATCAAAATGTGAACGCCATCGACACCCAGGTCGTAACTTTATCGGCCAGAAGTGCGCAAGGAATTTATGTCCGGGAAAGCGATGCGATTCGCGTGGGAATCTCTGGAACCATCAACGTCACACAGGTCAATTTCAACGCTGCAACGACGATTGTCGCCGATCCCAATATGGGCCTAGCTGGCCTCGTTACGACGGTCGGAGGACCCATCAAATTGCAGGCATTAAGCGGCGATTTGATTGTAGATAATGCGGTCAGTGCCAACGGTGTGGGAGCTCCACCGGCCAATGGAGATATTTTGCTTCAAACATTGCTTTTTGGTCAAATCACGATCAATGCGGCAGTCAGTTCCGCTACCGGCTTTGTCGGCATCAAATCGGCTGGGGACGTGACCCTCAACAGCAGCGTTACCGGTATCGGTAACGGAGTGCTTATCACATCCCCTGGAAATATTACCCTAGGAAGCACGATTGATGCGGGCAGCGGAGATGTCAGTTTGCAAGCTGGTAATTCGATTCTCAATACGCTGGGTGAGACGATAAACATCACTGCAAACAACTTGCAAATGATCGCGACCACCGGTTCGATCGGATTGCCGCACAAGGCAAATCCCGACCCCGCTCGAAACGTTTTTGCCATCGGCACACGCGTTAATTTGCTGGCCGCCAGTAGCGCTATGGGAATCTACATTCGTGAATTCGACGGTGCCGTACTTGGTGATACCGGGTCGCTGGCTTTTACCTCCGTCAACTTCAACTCAACGCGTTCCGCCACCATCGTTCCTGGATTGAGTGGCTTGACCGCAACCGCTGGTGGGCCAATTCTGGTGCAATCCCTAACGGGTGATCTTGTTGTCAACAGCAGTATTTCCGCCCTCGGATCCGCAGATGTGGACGGAGATGGAATTATCGATGGCGACGTGTTGCTTCAAACACTTGCCGCCAGTGGCGATCTCACAATCAATGCCAGTATTACTACGGCCGTCGGCCACATCAGCTTGAGATCATTTGACGATATCCTATTGAACTCCAGTATCACGACCGGTGGAACTGGAACGGTCTATTTGGAATCTGGCAAGGGCGTGGCGGGCACCACGCACGATGTCCTCATGTCGGCCACCGCGACCGTTACCACCGTCAATCAAAACGTAGCTGTAATTGCTAACGGCAACATTGCACTTGGTCGCATCAACGCCGGAACGGGTGATGTGAGTCTGACAGCCGCCGAATCGATCACCGATTCTAAGGTCGACAACACTCTCAATATTACCGCTCGCAATTTGCGAATGGTCGCCGATAGCGATGCCAACGGTACCGGCTTCATCGGTGGAAATGACTTACCTAATACGTCCAATCAAAACATCAATGCAATCGATACGTCGGTCGTGCTTTTGGCCGCACAGAGCGCTCAAGGCACTTACATTCGTGAACTCAACGATGTGACCGTAGGAGACACAGGAGCCATCACAGTCAAACAGGTCCATTTCAATTCAACCACAGTAGACGTAACCGCGGCTGCTATCGCAGGTTTGAGTACTACAACGGGCGGCCCAATCAAGCTGCAAAGTGTTGCGGGCAACATGATTGTCGATCGGGCGGTCGATGCGAACGGAGTTGGCGATGTGTTGTTGCAGACGCTCGGCGCTGGCAGTGTAACACTGAACTCGACCGTTCAATCCGGTACGGGGAACATCAGTGTCAAAGCCTTTGATGACCTCCTAATGAATTCGACCATTGCAACCGGCGGGACTGGTACTGTTTACTTAGAAACGGGTCTTACTGCACCAGGTAGCACGCATGACATTGTGATGGCCGCGGGGACATCGATAACAACGGCCAATCAAAACATCGCTTTGGTTGCCAATGGCAAGATCGATTTGCGCACGATCAACGCAGGCACTGGCGACGTCAGCCTGACGGCCGCTGAATCGATCAACGATGCCAAAGCAGACAACCTCATTAACATCACCGCTCGCAACCTGCGGATGATCGCTGATAGCGACGCGAACGGTACAGGCTCGATCGGTGCCAGCGACGTGATCAACACACCCGATCAAAACGTCAACGCCATCGACACCGCCGTTAGCCTGGTTGCTGCTCGCAGTGCCCAAGGCATTTACATTCGCGAAGCCAACGACATTGTCGTGGGTGATACCGGTCCGATCACAGTCAAACAAGTCAACTTCAACTCGACTTCACCCGACCTCACGGCCCCGGCTCTGACTGGTTTCACTACGAGTGCTGACGGCCCCATCAAATTGCAGAGCGTAGCCGGTAACATCGTCGTCAACCAGGCGGTTAGTGCTGGTGGCGTTGGAGACGTGCTAGTGCAAACTCTGACTGCGGGGAGTGTGACCCTCAATGCGGCTGTTCAGTCCGATGCTGGCCACATCAGTATTAAGTCGTTTGACGACATCCTGCTGAATTCCAGTATCACAACAGGTGGAACTGACACAGTCTACCTGGAATCGGGTAAGGGCGTGGCAGGCACCACGCACGATGTCCTCATGTCGGCCACGGCGACGGTGACCACCGTCAATCAAAACGTGGCTGTAATTGCTAACGGCAACATCGCACTTGGTCGCATCAACGCCGGGACAGGCGATGTGAGTCTTACGGCTGCCGAATCGATCACCGACGTCAAGGCGGACAACACGCTCAACGTCACCGCTCGCAACTTGCGAATGGTCGCCGATAGCGATGCCAACGGCACCGGTTTTATCGGTGCAAGCGACTTGCTTAATACCCCCAATCAAAACGTCAATGCAATCGACACTTCGGTCGTGCTTTTGGCTGCTCAGAGCGCTCAAGGCACTTACATTCGTGAACTCGACGATGTGATCGTTGGGGACACAGGAGCCATCACCGTCAAACAGGTCCATTTCAATTCAACCACAGCCGACGTAACCGCGGCTGCTATCGCTGGCTTGAGATCTACGACTGGCGGCCCAATCAAGCTGCAAAGTGTTGCGGGCAATATGATGGTCGATCGGGCGATCGATGCGAACGGAGTTGGAGATGTGTTGTTGCAGACGCTCGACGCTGGCAGTGTTACACTGAACGCGACCGTGCAATCCGGTACGGGAAACATCAGCGTCAAAGCCTTTGATGACATCCTCATGAATTCGACCATTGCAACCGGTGGGGCTGGTACGGTTTACTTAGAGACCGGTCTTACCGCCGCAGGTAGCACGCATGACATCGTGATGGCCGCGGGGACATCGATAACAACGGCCAATCAAAACATAGCCTTGGTTGCCAATGGCAAGATCGATTTACGCACGATCAACGCGGGCACTGGCGATGTCAGTCTGACGGCCGCTGAATCGATCAACGATGCCAAAGCCGACAACCTCATTAACATCACCGCTCGCAACCTGCGGATGATCGCCGATAGCGACGCGAGCGGTACAGGCTCGATCGGTGCCAGCGACCTGCTCAACACACCGGATCAAAACGTCAACGCCATCGACACCGCCGTTAGCCTGGTTGCTGCTCGCAGTGCCCAAGGCATTTACATTCGCGAAGCCAACGACATTGTCCTGGGTGATACCGGCCCGATCACAGTCAAACAAGTCAATTTCAACTCGACGTCGCCCGACCTCACGGCCCCTGCTCTGACTGGATTCACCACCACTTCAGACGGCCCCATCAAATTGCAGAGCGTAGCCGGTAACATCGTCGTCAGCCAGGCGGTCAGTGCCAACGGCGTTGGAGACGTGCTAGTGCAAACTCTGAATGCGGGGAGTGTGACCCTCAATGCGACCGTTCAATCCGATATTGGCCACATCAGCATTAAATCCTTTGACGACATTCTATTGAACTCCAGTGTCACAACAGGTGGAGCTGGAACCATTTACCTGGAATCTGGCAAGGGCGTGGCAGGCTCGACGCACGATATCCTCATGTCAGCCACCGCGACGGTCATCACCATCAATCAAAACGTGGCTATGATCGCTAACGGCAATCTTGCTCTAGGTCGCATCAATGCCGGAACGGGCGATGTAAGTCTTACGGCTGCCGAATCGATCACCGACGCCAAGGCGGACAACACGCTCAACGTCACCGCTCGCAACTTGCGAATGGTCGCCGATAGCGATGCGAACGGTACAGGCATGATTGGCGACGATGACGTTTTAGGTGTTAAATCGATTGATACGTCGGTGGTACTCGTGAGCGCTAGTAGCGCCCAAGGTATTTATCTTCGTGAAGTCGACGACGTCACGGTCGGTGATTCAGGGGTCATTACGGTCAAGCAAGTGAATTTCAATTCAACAACGGCGGACATTGCGGCTCCCTCGCTATCCGGTTTGACTACGACTCAACTCGGCCCCATTAAGTTAGAAAGCATTGGCGGTAATTTATCGATCGACGCAAACGTGTCCGCGGGCCCATCGTCGCTCGCCGACGTTACACTTAAAGCCGATGTGACTCTAAAAGCACTTTTGGGCCATATCGACGAAGGGACCAGCCTTGCGCACGTCGAGGGCAGACTGTTGACAGTCGTTGTGGGCACGTATGCACATTTGCACGACACGCGTGTTGCCGCTTTGGATGCGACGGTGGTATCGAACGGCGCTCTCGCGAGAGCTTGGCAAACGATCAATACACTCGCTTCCGATCGAGGCGACGACTTTTTGAACAATTTGACCACGATTGCAAATCCGACGCTGGACAATGCATTGTCCAGTACGTACCGATTTGGAGACAAGTACGGCGGTCAATACGCATTGTATCTCGTAAACTCGGTAAATTTGACGGTCAACAACATCTCAGCCGGCCCGAGTGCATCCCCGAACGTGTACGTTGCGACCACAGGAAGCTCGGATTTGCGGATTTCAGGCCCAGTTGTTACGAAGAGTACGATTGCGGATGCAGGGGGTATCGTTCTCATAGGAGGTCGTGATCTGATACTCGACGTTTCGGCGACCGCCAAGCTGGAAACGCAAACGACCCTTTACACTCAGACCATTGAGCAAATCGGACTGGATGTGACGTATTTAAACGGCCGATTCTTTGATGGCGGCGAGGGCATCGAACCCAACAGCACGCGATTGACAACGACACGTTATGTGGTACCGATTTACTCTGGTGGATCTGGCGCGGACATAGACTTCCAAACGCATGTTTTCCAGAAAGTCGTTCTGCAGTTTGGCAACGTGGGAGAAGCTGGCTTTGTGACGATCATAGGCTATGCCGACATGAACTACGAAATTTTCGATACTGCTGGCGATCAAGGAACTCTGGCCGAACGAAACAGCAACGCAGCTCCAATAACCAATTTCCCACTTAGCCTTACCAATGCAGCGGTTTTTACGCGTAGCATTGACTTGTCGCAGTTATTCCTCCTTGAAAACCAGTTGCTGCCGACGGACGCGATTGTGCGGCGGGCTCCCGACTTCTTTTTGTTTGAAAACGGATCTGCAGCGTCGTCTGGGGCTATTAAGGATCTGGCCTTTGAAGCCGCTTCAATAGACAACGTCACGTCGCAGGGAGGACTGGGTGGATCCGTAATGCCGCCGGATATTCAACCAGCAAGGGCTCCGGTACCAGGCACGTTTACGGTTCCGATCGACATTGCCCCACTCCCGTTTATTAAGCCGCCGGAAATTGAATTGATCAGTACGCTTGAGCGAGTCAAGGAAATCAGTGTTTATCGGGTTATCTACAACGATATAGATCGAGATGGGCAAGCAGATCCAGATGAGTTACCATCTTCGGATGACGTGCTGAAGCAAGTTAGCAAACCGGGAGAAAACGATACGCTCGGCCAAAAGTTCGATAAACTCAAGGCAACGATTCAAACGAAAGATTCGTTGTCGCCAACTCCCGCGGAAATCGAAGCGTTCAAATCAAAACTTCGAGCGGACCCAGAATCGCCTAGCGGCGCTTATGCAATCGTCGAGAAAGGGCAGGATGGCAAAGAGCAAGTTATCGAAGTCTTCTCAGTGCGAGACTGGGAGGAGAAAGAGACCGAAGGCAGTAATGAATTGCCGATCGTGCCTTTGACCGAGGACGCTCCGAATACCATACCTGTTCCGAAACCCGCAGCCAACGGCAAACTTAACGATGAAGCCAGTCTGCTACCACCTGCGCGGCAACATCGCGACGAACAGGTGGCTTACTTGGATGAGGGCACTGGTTCCAGTCAGCAAACCAGTCGATCGCGTTTCGCATCTGCTGGGCTTCTGTTTGGATCCCTTTGGATCGTTCGTGAAACAACAAAAACCAAGGAAGAAGCGGTTTCGCAGTCGATCTTGGAGATGCATTCTACAGGTTTTAGTTCAAGTGAGAGACGACACCGAAGATTGCGAACGAAACTAGGGAGCTAGTTTGATTGCAGGTTTGGTTTCCGAATTTTTATCGATCAATTCATTGTTTGGTTTTCTAGTGGAGAGTAGTCATGGGAAAATGTCCCAAGTGCAAGAGTCAAGTGAAGTTCAAGGCAGTTCGATGTCCCAAATGCGGCGCGGCTTTGAATGTACCACCTTTGAATGTACCACCTTTGAATGTACCACCGTCGTCCACCGGAACACTCAATGCGGATGATCTTGCCAAGTTGGCATCGGATCCCAACGCGAGTGACAGTCCGAAGCCGGGCGGAACTCTCAATCCCGCTCATTTCACGGACGCGGACATTCCACCGCTGGAAAGTGGCACCATCGCTTACCTTACCACGGGCTCTCCAGTGGTTGGGGACAACGACGGGGCTGAATCAGACCAGCGCAAAACACTTTCTCTACCGGATCAGGGGGGCGAATCTAAGGGTGCCAACAAGCCCGGTAGCACTTGGATCTATGGGGACGATGAAAAACGTGGTCTTTCCGAAATCATAGGCAAATCCGGGTCAGAAGGACAACTCAAGCGCGTTTGGGAAGCGGCTATCGGTTCTTCCGGAAAAGACTCGAAGCAATCCTTGCGACACGAACGAGCCGAAGCTTCGGATTCCGTCTTTCGAAGAGTCGCGACACGTCAAGTTGCCGATGCCAACTCAAACGAATCGGCGGCGGCAGACTACCAGATCCAAAACAAAGTTGGCGAAGGTGGGATGGGAATCGTGTTTTCCGCGGTTCAAACCGCTGTCAATCGCATCGTTGCCATCAAATCGATTCGAGCCGATAAGCGAGGCAATGATACAGCCCGGAAGCAGTTCTTTTATGAAGCGGAAATCACCGCCGAGTTGGATCACCCCAACATTCCTCCCATTTACGAATTGGGAACAACCAGCGACGGCTTGCTGTTCTATTCGATGAAGCTGATCGTGGGAACGGAATGGCAAAAGCTGATGGCGAGAAAGTCGCGAGAAGAGAACCTGGAGATTTACAACAAGATTGCCGATGCCGTAGCGTTTGCACATTCGAAAGATGTTATTCACCGTGACTTGAAGCCCGACAACGTCATGTTGGGTACCTATGGAGAGGTTTATTTGACGGACTGGGGCTTGGGAATCAATTTGATGAAAAGGAAGTCGATTGATTTCGGCGGCACCCCTGACTTTATGTCCCCTGAGATGGCGGCCAATCGTCCTGCCAAGATTGGGAAAGCCAGCGACATTTATCTTCTGGGTGGGATCCTATTTCAAGTTATTACAGGTATGCCACCGCACGTTGGTCGAACTCCCATGGATCGGCTGAGTGCGGCAATACGAAACGAGATCGTCCCGACCGATATCGACGATCCCTTGCTTAAAATTGCAATGATCGCAATGTCGACGGATCCGGCCGACCGTTATAAGTCGATAGGTGAGTTGCAAGCTGCCATTGGGCAAGTTCGCAAGCATGCGGAGAGCATCGCCCTGGCGGAACGATCCGTAGAGACTGCAAAGGCCGCAGAGAGTTCTAAAGACTACGATCGGTTTACTAGGGCCATCTTTGGTTTCCGCGATGCGATCGACATGTGGAGCGAAAACAAACCAGCTAAGGTAGGTTGGCAGAGTGCTCGCTACGCTTATGGTCAATGCGCATTTGACAAAGGTGACTATGACTTGGCATTGCAGACTTTAGACCGAAGTGTTGAGCAGGAATCGAAACTGTACGACAAGGCCGCCAAGGCTAAGTTGGCGGTAGAACAACGCGAGCAGCGATTCAAAACGTTGAGACGCGTGTTTGTTCTTGCAATACTTGCATTCCTTGCTGTCTCGACGGCACTGGCTGGTTTTGCATCAATGAAGTGGCGAGGCGAATCCATCGCAAAGATCGATGCTGAAGAGAAAACAGTAAAAGCGATCAAGGCTACGGACGAAGCAATTAAAGCCAAAGAGCGCGAAGAAAATGAAAAAATGAATGCACTGGCTGCTGAGAAGAAGGCTGTTGATGAACAGAAAAAGGCTGAGCTGGAAACGAAACGAGCCGTACAAGCTGAGAAAGCTGCGGTTGCCGCTGAGATTGCTGCAAAGAAGGCTCAGGTAGCTGAAACGATAGCAAAGGAAAATGAGAAAAAGGAAAAAGACAATGCAATCGCAGCTGAAAAAGCAGCCGTTTCGTCTGCCGAGGACGCTCGCCGAGCGGAAAAAGACGCAAAGCAACGTGCAGCCCAAGTACAAATAGGCGATGCACAGTCCAAGACTGCTCTAGCTCGATTGCAGCTCGAACAATTCGACGTACAAGGGGCTACGAAGCTGTTGGACGAAATCAAGTCCGTGGATCCGTCGATATTCGGTGACAAGTTGCCTCGGTTTGACGCTTGGCCTTTGCATCGTGTTAATTTGCTTAGCAATGCGGATTTGCCCAAGGAAGAATTGGGTGGCGTGGTAACCGCAATGGACTTCGCGTTGGGACGCAATATGGGAGTCGTCGGAACGGCCGACGGCAAGATTCACAAGATCTCCTTGGACGGTAACAAACTTAAAGTCGAACAGACGCTTACGGTCCCGGGATCGAGAATCGATGCGGTCGCCATTTCGCCAACAGGAGACGAAGCGGTGGTGACCATGACGGGCAACGGCAAGAGCGAGATGCGCGCATGGCCTCTCGCTGGTAGCGAATTGTTCAAAGTATCCGTTTTGGAGAATCGTTCGTTCCAGCAATTGATGTACAGTCCTGACGGAACACAATTGGTCGCTGGCATCAACAGTGGAATTTGGAATTGGAAACGAGAGGGGAAATGGTATTCCGATACCACGGCCAAGCAGATCGAGATCCTAAGCAATGTGAAGGGTCGATTGACTCAATTGCAGTGGATGGATCGAGATACGGCCTTGGCCATATCCATGCTCGACAAGCCCGTCATGTATTTGCTGAATATCACCGCCAAAACAAGCAGGTCGGTGGATCTGCCAGAGAGTCTTGCATCCACGTTGCGCGTCGCCTCGTATACGGGACGAGGAAGTCGGATGTTGTTTGGACTTAGCGATGGCCGTCTTTTGTCGGGTGATCTCGTGTTGTCCAGCAACGCAGAAGGTCGTCCGTCGATTAACGATTTATCCGAACTCCCCAAAAAGCACCGAACGGCCATCACTCAAATATCGGTCCATCCCAGTGGCGAAGTGATCACCGTCAGCGATGAGCCGGTGGCGCATGTTTGGCGTGTTAGCGAAGACCGCAGTATCAAGTACGATACGTTCTTGGCGGGAGTGCCGAGCACCTCCGCATCCACCAACAATTTGGTGCGTGCCGCAATTATTAGCGATGGGTTGATCGCAGGAATCGACCAGAATGGGTCGGCAGTATTGTGGGACGTAGAACGCCAAAAGCAGCGACGCCAACTTACCCGTTCCTCAGAACGAGGTGCTGAAATCTACCCATCGCCCATCGTTTATGTCTTTAACCGAGGCAAAACCGAACAGGCTTTTGCCGTCGACAGTAATGGGATTGTCGATCTTTGGAGTTTGCAATCTGGTCGAACGAGCAAAATCGAAGGGGGGCGTTGGAGCTATTACGGACACACGCCCGGAGCCGAGTTTGTTGACTCAGCGGTTGACTTGAACGCAGGCGTCGTAATTACTTCAGCTTCACTCATGAGAGCGGAGACTCGCTATCTGGTCGACCCGTCCAGGACTCGAGAGTTTTGTGTCTGGAATCTCAAGACAGGGAACATGATTCATCGGTGGCTGGATCCCTCGGATGAAAAAATCGCACCGAGGATATCGCTTCTTGCGGATGGTCAGCAGATCCTTGTCGCCAGCGACAGTGAGACGAGGATCTTTGGTCTAGATGGCAAATCTGTTTTTGTGAACCAGGCAATGGGGACGTATTTCGCGGTTCCGAATCCGCAAAATCCAAACTTAGTGGCGATGATCAAGCGGTCTGGTTTGACATGGTTGTGGGATCGCAATAGCGGTTGGAACGCACCGACAACCGCTTTTGTATCCGAAGAGAGGGACAGCGAACCCGCGAAGGCCGTTTGGACCGAAGATGGCAACCGGCTCTATTTGACCAATGACAATGGTCGTGTGTTCGTTTACGAACGAAATGCCAGTTCACTCACTTTGATTCTCGCCGCGTCGGAAGCCGACAAGTCTTGGCTCGCGTTTTTTGGATCTGGGTATCGAGTGCCACATCATTATGATTTGGATCTAGCTGTTTCCGCGGTCGACAAGAACCGAGATCGACTTTATTTGAATTTGCGCATTCCGGGGAGTACTCCTAAATCGCGTCAAACACAGGTGGATGTATCCCGAGTCGCGTTGGCGTTTGGCGAGAAGCAGACGGCTGAGAAGGAGGGTACCTATTGGCTGGACGAACCGAGTCATGCCGCACCCACGTTCGGTGAGAGAATTCATGATCGTTTTGGTCTTGGAAGCAAGACCAAAGACATCGCCGTTTCTCGTGTCAAGGTAGGGGAACATACGCTTATCTCAACACGTTCGGCCAAGGTGTACGATCTTGTCGACAAATCATCGCAATTGGTCAGTTTGGGGCGTCAGCCGATGCTGAGTGCGACGAGTGATCGCGATGGAAAGTCGCTTTTAACGTTGCACAAGGATGGGGCCTTATGGAAGTTTGAACTCACCTCGGATGCGAAAGGGCAATGGAGTCGTGTCGAATTCACCGGAGTTGGATTCACTGAGATTGCCATGTCACCGGATGGCGAGCAACTAGCTTTGCTGAATGCATCGGACGGGAAACTCAAGACTGTCAGTGCTGCCACCGGTGTCAGTATCGACGAGTTTGTCGGTGTGGCCGTTATGGGTTGGGATCCTCAGTCGGATGCGACGTTGGGTATCGCGTTTGCAGACGGGAAGGTACAACTCAAGACCAAAGCGGGGAAATTTGACTTGAATGACGTAACGCTCAAGGACGGCACGAAGATCAAGTCGCTTAATTTCTTTTCGGAGAATTGGAGCAACCCTGCAACGCCATCGGTTCGATATGTTATGGTACAGACCGAGGATTCCGCTGCCGGAAAGGTTTTCTTTGTGCCTATCGGCAACGAGGGAGCAAAGTTAGAAGACGATAACAAGACATGGCAGCAAAGCATTGGACGAGGCCTCAAGTTGCGGGCATCACCCACTGACTCTGTCTTTGTAACCGGAGAAGATTCGGGGACGGTAACGGTTTGGTTTGCAAGTCCCACATGGGAAAAAGCGGGCCGCCTTTTTGACCTAGAAGGGCACCAAGGGGCTGGCATCGAGTGCATCGCATTTAGCAATGATGGAACAACACTCATGACATCGGATAGGAACAATAGACTTTTTGGATGGTTAACCGTGGATGTTAGGACAGGCAAGTAACAGGTAAAACAGTCGATGCAAGCTCAACCCTCGGATCCGAACGGTTTGCCAACGCAAGAACAAAACGTTGAGGATGCAAATTCCAAAATTTGGAACCAACTATTGGAATCAACGTTGGTTCAGCGAGCCCGATCACTCAGCAAAGTTGAGTGGTCTAAACTATGCGAAGTGGCGAAGGAGTTTGACGGAGGTCAGTCGACGCTTGAGGAATTCGTGGTCGCATTGGTAGGAACTTTTCTATCGAATCGATTTCCTGCGACCGTTACATCCGGCGAATATCTTAAGCAGTTAAGTCGTTCGATTGGGCAAACACTTTGTAGTGACCCACTTTCACGTCAACGTCTCGTGGATTTCCATCAACACCTTCGCGGAATGAACTGTGGGAACTGAATCGCCAACAGGTGCCGCCGAACTCATTGCCGACGGACGAGCGTTGGTACGTTCGTTGGCCCTTCGGATTCATCGGAATGTTCCGGTCAAAGTCGATCTGGAAGACTTGATCGCGTACGGAGAATTGGGGTTGGCCGAAGCGGCGCGTGATTTCGAACCGGAGCGGGGCAACCAGTTTAGTACGTTCGCATACTATCGAATTCGCGGCGCAATTTATGATGGCATGGCCAAAATGACTTGGACGAGTCGCGCCCGGTATCGTCGACTGCGATGCGAGAGTATGGCAAATCAAGTATTGGAGTCGGAACGAGAAAAGTCGGCTGGAAAGCTGTCGTGTGTGGAAGAATATGGAGATTGGTTCGCTCGAACCACCGAACAGCTTGCGGTTGTTTATTTGGCGAGTGGAGTCGATTCCGAGGTCGACGCCGTCAATATGGCCCCGGATCCACACGAATCCGCCGCCCAAAGATTCATGCATCGGGAGGTGAGTGAGAAGGTCAGAGCGCTTGTAGCGAAGCTACCGCTTTCGGAATCAAGATTGATCCAATTGGTCTATTTTGAAGGCTATACATTGCAAGATGCGGGAAACATACTGGGCTTTAGTAAATCATGGGCGAGTCGACTTCACGCTAAGGTGCTTGAGAATCTCGCCATGGAAATGAGGCGGCTGGATTTGCACGATTGAGAAGGCACCCATGGGATTATTGAATTTGGAATTGATATTGAGCCCGATAACGCTCGATCAGCCATGTGGTTTGTGCAAGGAAACGAGCGACAGCCTCGAGCTTTTGAATGCTTTTTCGCTCATGCAGCAGTCGGGTGAAACGGCTCGCAAAATAGAAAAGGCGAGGGCTGACCTGGAGTTGCTGCCGCCGGCGATGCGCGCCGACGTGGTTCGAGATTCCGCAGGTCGATCGAATGATCCCAAAAAGGATCCAGGTTGGGCCTCTGTCGCACTTCAATGCACTGATATCCTTGAAAAGTATTCCAAGGACACACGGGTCCTGAGCTGGCTTCTCGAAGCGATGCTACGTGCTCATGGCTATCGCGGATTTTGCGAAACCTTAGATGCAGTGAATGGGTTGGTCGAGACTTACGCCAACCAACTTCACCCAGTCGACCCATCCGACCCAGTTTACGCAATTGGCTTTTTAGACAGACTCAATCAATCTTCGAGCCTCCTGGACGGGCTTGGCCGCGTCACGATAACCTCTCGCTCCGGCCTATGTTATTCCTCCAAAGTACTAGCAAGGCATTTGGAGAGTCTTTCATCGGAGCAAAGTTCTGAGATGCAGGAAGCAGGGATGCTGAGCTATGATCAGATCGAAGCGGAAATAGAAAATTCGGAAGTGAACGAGCTCAAGGAGTTTCTGGAAAACATCGACGAAGCGATTGCAGCATCAGAAAAGCTGGACCGTTTATTGACGTCGCTTTCCGGCAAAGCCTTCTTTGGATTCAACCGAATCAGAAACGAACTGCAAACCATTCGGACTTGGTTTCAGGAGTTGACTCAAAGCAAATTAGCAGAACACGCAGAATCACCGTCAGCAACAGAAGAAGGCGATGGTTCGGCAAATGCGACTTCCGATTTGAAGACGGGAACTCCTGCATCCAAGTCAGGGGCTTGCCAGTCAAGAGACGAAGCGCTGAGTAGCTTAGTCAAAGTTGCGAATTACTTCCGAAGAACAGAACCGCATTCGCCCCTCTCCTACTCATTGGAACAGGCTGTCCGGTGGGGTAAAATGCCGTTGCCGGACCTGCTGATGGAATTGGTTCGAAACGATGAAGTCCGAGAAGAAATGTTTCGTCGAATGGGAATCCAAGAAAAATCCCGAGAGGAAGGCAATTAAAAATTGCAAATGCGTTCAAATTCGGTTATGTTCGAGCTAGGTATCTGGTAATTTACGTCTATCGGTATCCAGTCTTTGCAACTTGTAAAGTGACTTCGAGGAATCTATGAGTTCTGTCCATGACAAGCTGAATCGTGTCCGAAAACCTCGCGTCCATATTACCTACAAGGTGGACACTGGGGACGCGACCGAAAAAAAGGAGTTGCCATTCTTGATGGGGGTGGTAGGCGATTTTTCTGGCAACCCAATGAAGCGCAGCAGTACGGGCGAGTACGAACCTGCGGAGTTGAAAACGCTTCGTGACCGAAAGTTTGTTAATATCGATCGCGACAACATCAACGAAGTACTGAAGCAAATGACTCCAGGTGTGGGCATGGAAGTCGACAATACCATTAAGGGAGATGGTACGAAAATGAAAGTCAATTTGGCTTTCGAATCGTTGAAGGATTTCGACCCAGCGCAAGTGGCGATGCAAGTACCAGCGCTCAAAAAACTGCTCGATGTGCGAAGTCAATTGAGCGAGCTTTTGACAAAGGCCGATGTAAGTTCGAAGCTGGACGCAACCCTCGAAGAAGTTTTAAAGAACACCGAAAACGTTCAAGCGTTGGCCAAAGAACTTGGCATTTCGAAAGATGAAAAGCCCGTGTGACGTTGGTTGCCCGTGTGACGTTGGGTTGCCCGTGTGACGTTGGTTGACTGTTTCGACAAATTCCTTAGCAGAGGCTCCCAGGTTGAGGAATTCTGCTAAAGCAATAACATAATGAAGTCTTGAATTTCGAGTAGCTAGGTTTTAGGAAAATTCCATGGCAGAAACCAATCCGCAATCCGCAGGTAGTAAACAGACCACAACAGAAACCAAAGTCGGGTTTCTTGAAGCTGCAATCAAGGCCACCAAGCAAACAGAGCGATCCCACGCAGAAGCCTTGCTAAAGACGTTTACCGAGCAAGCTTTGGAAGGTACGGTGACCTTTGACAAAAATATCACCAAATCGATTGCCAAGGCAATTGCTGGAATCGATGAAGTCGTATCGAAGCAGCTCGCAGCCATTATGCACGACCCAGGATTCCAAAAACTGGAGGGTTCATGGCGAGGCCTGAACTACCTCGTCATGAACACCGAGACAGGGACGCAACTCAAGCTTCGAGTGCTTAATTGCAAGAAGAGAGAGCTACAGAGAGATTTGGCGGACGCGGTGGAGTTCGACCAAAGCCAGTTGTACAAGAAAATCTATGAAAACGAGTTTGGGCAGCCAGGTGGAATCCCTTATGGTTCCTTGGTTGGGGACTACGAGTTTACGAATCATCCTGACGACATTGCGATGCTGCGAAATGTTTCAAGTGTTGCGGCAGCAGCATTTTGCCCGTTCCTAGCATCGGCGGCGACCGGGCTCTTTGGGTTTGACTCGTGGACTGAGCTAAACGCCCCTCGGGATCTTGCAAAGATCTTTGATACTCAAAGTTACATTGGCTGGAAAAGCTTCCGAGAAACCGAGGATTCGCGGTTTGTCGTTTTAACCATGCCGCGGACACTTGCTCGTCTCCCCTATGGTGCCCACACCAAACCGATCGATGAGTTTGGGTTCGAAGAAGTGGCGTTGGGTGCCGACAACAAGCCAAAGACCGTTGCTCATGACGATTACTGTTGGATGAGCACTGCGTATGTAATGGGAGCGCGTTTAACAGATGCCTTTGCCAAGTACGGTTGGTGCACATCCATTCGCGGTGCGGAGGGTGGCGGCAAAGTTGACAACTTGCCGACCCACGTCGTCAAGGGCGAGGATGGCGACACCGAAGTAAAGTGCCCAACCGAAGTGTTGATACCGGATCGGAGAGAGAAGGAGATCAGCGACTGCGGCTTCCTGCCATTGTGCAATTACAAAGACAAGGACTATTCCGTATTTTTTGGTGGTCAAACGACACAAAAACCAAAGAAATACGAAGGCAAAGATGGAGACTACGCAACCTCGAACGCCGCCATTAGCGCTCGCCTTCCCTACATCTTGGCTACCTCTCGAATAGCGCACTACTTAAAGGTCATGGCGCGTGACCGAGTGGGGGCATTCATGGAACGTGACGATTGTGAGCAGTGGCTCAACAATTGGATCATGAATTATGTGACGGCTTCGAATAAACCCTCAGCAGAAGAAAAAGCAACCCATCCATTGGCCGACGCAAAGATCATGGTTTCTGAAGTTCCTGGTCAGCCAGGTTCCTATTCAGCTGTTGCGTTGCTCAGGCCTTGGTTGCAATTCGAGGAACTGACAACCTCGATGCGTTTGGTTGCTAAGATCAAGCAAGGTACGTAAGGCACAAATCGGATCTTGACTAACTACAGACGGCAATCGGCGTATGAGTTTCGTGGGAAATCAGGGAAAGCAACAACAGCTAATTCACCGCGAAACTCAAATTGGCGATGAGCCTTCGTCTATTCCCAGTCATGATTCCGCTGGGCAGAGTGCTCGCCCTCTTTTCGATAGTATACGATCTGTGGGTACGTCTCGCGAGGATAGTGAGCAGGCCAAAAAAAATCATGGAGCGTTGGACGATTTCCTTGCAGAACCATCCTGGGCTCGCAAGTTGGCGTTATGGCTTGGTTCCGATAATGTTCGCAAATGGGCTTACTCAAAAAATGCAGTCTCTCAACAGATCGGTAGGGACATTGCTCGCATCGACAAGTTGATTGCAAGTCAGCTCAACGCCATCCTTCATCACGAAAAGTTCAAGCGACTGGAGGCGTCCTGGCGTGGACTGGACTATTTGTTAGCTTGCAAGGAACAGCACTACAATCCATCGTCGCAAGTGCGATTGCAGGTTTGGAATGTTTCCTGGGCAGAGCTACGCAACGACCAGGAGGGGGCAATCGAGTTTGACCAAAGTTTGTTTTTCAAGAAGGTATACGAAGAGGGAATTGGCACGCCTAACGGTACTCCCTTTAGTGCTATCCTTGTTGATTTCGATCTGCATCCTCGGCCTTCGCGTCAACATCCATTCGATGACATTACCATTTTGAGGCGAATGTCGGAAACATCCGCTGCAGCGTTTGCGCCGCTGTTCATCAACGCATCACCATCCATGTTCGGCGTCGATGCATTCGATGAGCTTCGACAGACGCTCGATTTGGAATCGCTACACCAAAAGTTAGATTATTTCGGATGGCAGCGATTCCGCGAGACGGAGGAATCTCGCTTTGTATCTGTGGTGCTGCCTCGGATGTTGATTCGGAAGCCTTATCGGCCTGAGAGCAATCATCATCTCAGTTTTGCGTTTGAGGAAATCCTAAAGAAACGGGACGATCATCTTTGGGGTGGAGCTGTTTTTGGGATTGGTGAGGTCCTCATCCGCAATTTCTCGGAGTCGGGTTGGTTTTCCAACATTCGCGGAGTGGAACGTGGAATCGTTTCAGGCGGGCTAGTTGTCGGTCCGACTCGCGATGCGTTTGAGACCGAACCGGATGCCAACGCGACCAAGCCTTTAACGGATATCATGATTACCGATGGTTTCGAACGCCAATTCTCCAAGATTGGATTCATGGCTCTTTGCCCTTGCAAGGATACATCGCTTGGAGCATTTTATTCCTGCCCCTCGGCACAAAAGCCGCGTCGATACAATGGAGCCGAGGCGAGCGCGAATTCGGAACTTTCAACACTTACCAATTATATTCTTTGTGCGTCGCGTTTTGCGCATTACCTCAAGGTGATAACGCGCGACAAGATCGGGGGAAGCATGGATGCTGGTGATCTTCAGTCCTTTTTGTCCGACTGGCTCATCGACTATGTGAATCGCGATCCGGAAGCGAGTCCAACGCGTCGAGCGGAAAAACCCTTGCTGGATG
>JBBRJI010000009.1:0-23413 GCA_038219625.1 Pirellulales bacterium
CAAACGAGGTAATCGCAATCGAAATCCACCACGTCAATTTCTCGGTGTGGGGCTAGGTGAACTGCATCGACAAACAGCTCTGCCCCCACAGCATGAACCCGTTTGGCAATCTCACGAATCGGCGTTAGCGAGCCCACCGCATTGGAGGCCGCCGTAACTGCGACCAATCGCGTTCGATCACTCAACAGTTCATCCAAGGAATCCATATCGAGGGTAGCGTCGGAGGTTTGGATTCCGATCGTCTTCACCTCCACCCCCGCATCGTTTGCGGCCAACACCCAAGGTGTGAAGTTGGCATCGTGGTCTAAGCTCGAGACCAAAATCTGATCGCCTGGTTTCCACTGCTTCGATATGGCACGCGAAAACTGAAGTGTCAACGAAGTCATATTGGGGCCGAAAGCAATCGAGTCTGCCGACGGTGCGCCGAGAAAGTCCGCGAACACCTGATGACTTTGGCCCAAGATAAAATCGACTTCGCGGCTTGTCGCAAAACAGCCTGAACGATTGGCGTTGTGGTTCAACATGCAATCCGCAACTCGATCCACTACCGACCGCGGCACTTGCGTTCCAGCCGGACCGTCGAGGTAGATGGCCGGCTTCTCATTGATGGTTCTGGAAAGCGAGGGGAATTGGGAACGGATGAAATCGATCTTGGGTGCGATGTTTGTCATGCGCTGTTGCTTTAGTGTTTGTGCGTAGTGGCTGTCGCCGGTTGCTCGGGTTAAACGAGTCTTTCGACTAGGCACCGGCTCGGCTGTGCGACAAATTGCAGTTTACGAAAAATGCGTTAATGCGAGTTTTGTTCCGTTCGGCGATCTGGCTTTTCTGATTGGTCGGGGGCAAGCCCCGATCGGATGGGCTAGCGATATTGTTGCTCGGAACAATAAAGACTCGATATAAATCTGAAAGAATATCGAAACTGCCATTCGTAGCACAGCCCTGGCACTGGCTTGACGGTTCTGTCTATTTTTTGTTGATAGCTTTTCTTAACCATTGTGTGGCTTGGGCAGTCCAGTCGGTGACGGGCAACCCGTCGACATGTCGCATTCCATATCCATGCCCTCCGGTTGCGAAGAGGTGAAGTTCACAGGAGACACCGACCTTCTTCAGTTCGGTCGCCAAGCACAGACTGCTCAAGGGCGTTACGGAATCATCCCATGCGTGGACCATGAATGCTTGCGGTGCGTCTGCAGCGGGCTTCAATTCTTCCAGCAAAGATTTTGAGTCATTTACCAGATACGCCGGGTAGATCAACATCGAGAAATCGGGACGGCAAGACATGTCATCGGCTGCGTCTAACTTTTCGTACTTTCGTGCGTTGTACTGGAGCGATGCCCTGGCAGCCACCTCACCCCCTGCAGAGAAACCCATGACCCCGATTTTGGCAGATTCGATGCCTAGTTCTTTGCTGCGTGATCTGACCAAGCTGATGGCACGCTGAGCATCTTGCAGTGCAGCGAGGCACTTGAAATCCGGATTGCGAAATGGCACACGGTACTTTAAGACGATGCCTGTAATGCCGATGGTGTTGAGCCACTCGGCGATTTCCGTTCCTTCGAGATCGTAGGCTAACAAACGATGCGCGCCACCTGGGCAAATGATGACCGCCGCACCTGTATTGATGGCGGGATCGGGACGATAGACAGCAAGTTCAGGCTTGGATACGTTCGTTACGAGATAGATTGGCTTCCCAGCAATGAACCTGGTTCCACCTTCGGTAAATTCGCCCTCCGGCGGAATTTCCTTTGTCTCGCCAGGTGCTTTTTCAGGCCAAAGCGTAATGATTTCGGGGTCGCCGCCGAGGCATGACGGAACATGGCCGGAGAAAAAACTGAAAATTGCAAGGAATGCAAAGGTGAAGAAGAAACGGGTCATGGAAATACCTTGGGCGTGAATTTTGGAAGGGGAGTAACGCGCGAATGGTTGGACCGACAGAATGGTAAGGCTAACCTGTCAAACCGCCGTTGTCGAATCCGGTTTCCATTGGCGTTAGTCGTTCCGCGGGCTGTTATGTGAGCGTGCCAGCCAGTATGATCCTTTGGTTAAACCGCCTCTGCTTCCACAGAACGCGACCGTTCTTACATGCCTTCCACCCGGAGATTTAATGATGACTAGATCCGTTTCGTTATTCACTTCTGTGTTACTAGGCGCGTTTTCCATGCTGGCAAGTAGTACTTTACTAGCCCAAGACTCGCCCTGGGTTTCTCTATTTGATGGCAAGACCATGGATGGCTGGGAGAAAGTTGGCAAGCCGGATAGCAATTGGGAAGTCGCTGACGGTGCGTTGGCTGGATCGGGCGCAGCGTCGATGCTTGTGTGCACCAAGGGGCCATACAAGAACTTCAAGTATCGAGCTGAGGTCAAGATTAATGATAAGGGAAACTCAGGCCTCTACTTCCGTTGCAAGCGAAACCCCAGTTTCTCCGATGGATATGAGGCACAAATCGACAGCACCCACTCCGACCCGATCCGAACTGGATCGCTATATGGCATGTGCCATGTCTACAAGCGACTGGTCGAACCCGATGCTTGGTTCACTTACGAACTCGAAGTTCGCGATGACATTTGGCGAGGGAAAGCCATGACACGCATTAAGATCAGCGTGAACGGTGACGAACTATTCGAATACCTCGATTTTGCAACGACTTTCAAAGAAGGTCATTTCGCGTTCCAACAGCACGACCCAGGCAGCAAAGTGCTTATTCGGAAAGTGGAAGTGATGGAGTTGCCGGAAGCAGCAAAAAAGTAGATCTATCTAGAACCACCGGCAAACAATTCTTTGCCGGCAGGCAGAAGACTACCAGTCCAGGCCACCGTGTGGCACGCCCAAAGCGACTAGCGATGGGCGTGGGAAGTGTGGCAAATGACTCTAGCGATTCACCACGCCCTTCGTACCTCAGAGCGTGCCACCCAGTTTGTAGGTAGATTTCAAACTGCCCCTCGCCTAACGGTAAGCCTAAGGCGTACACCATGCAATGATTGTACGCCTATGGCTAACGGTTAAACGAAATTGGGCTTCCTTTTAAAGGGACGAATAGTAAGGCGAAATCATGAGGTACACGATAACGCCCGTCGTGGAAACATATAGCCAAATGGGATATGCGTATTTGGCAATTCGACGATGCCTAGCTATTTGATTCGTGAGAGCGAACAGAAACGCTCGCAGGACCAAGGGGAGGACAATCAACGACAAAACAATGTGCGAAACCAGTAAGGCATAATATACGGCTCGCAATGAACCACTCCCTCCGAAATGGGTCGAGGGGTTCGAAAGGTGATACGTCACGTAACAAACCAAAAAAATCGCACCCAGTGAAAAAGCGGTCGTCATGGCCAATCGGTGCAACCCTATCTTTCCAGACTTCTGTGCCACCAAACCAAGGACCAGAAGCACGGAAGTAAGCGTGTTGATTGCACCGATCGCATGGGGCAGCAATTTGGTCCAAGTCCCCAAGTCTACCTTGGTCCGTACCCCCAAGAGGATTGCCACAACCAATGGGATTGCAACGGAGAGTATGTTCGCTACAAGCGTAGCTCGCTTCTCTTGAATAACTAAATGCGACATTGGATGGCGACAAATCCGATTTCTTAGAGACTGCTGGTTTGCTGTTCGAGGACGCACCAGTGTACTGGCTCGACAAGTTTATTCCCAGGCAGGCATGAACCAATAAAAAAGGCCGATGGGAAACCCACCGGCCTTTGAATTCACTTCTTGTTGGCTACGCTTCTAAGGCGAGCGTCAGACAAAGACTACTAGGCCGGGCCACCGTGTGGCACGCCCAAAGCGATTAGCGCGATTAGCGATGGGCGTGGGAAGTGTGGCAAATGACTCTAGCGATTCACCACGCCCTTCGTACCTCAGAGCGTGCCACACGCGATGGGCTTGGGGCCTGTGTGGCACGCCCAAAGTGATTAGCGATGGGCGTGGGAAGTGTGGCAAATGACTCTAGCGATTCACCACGCCCTTCGTACGTCAGAGCGTGCCACACAGTTTATAGGTAGATTTCAAACTGCCCCTCGCATAAATTTAAAGCAGACTACCCAAAATGTCGTCGATTGCAATCGAGAGTGCAAAGTTCGAATCTTTTTTCTCAACTGCTTCGTCTACGGGCAAAAAGGTTGACCAATCCAGTTGATCGACAGCCAGCGATGGGCCGATATCGGAAGAAACGTGTGCCAGATAAGAATCAAGAGACTGAATCGCCTGGGTGGCAGCATTTGCTTGTGGCAAACGCGTTTCAACCGAACGGCCAGCCGCATTAACGTCAGGAGCAGCTAGGCTCGATGCGGAAATCCATTGATCCGACACAAATCCTTCGCCTTCGCCTTCTCCTCCGCCACCGGTTGTTTGCGAGTTGATGAAATTGATCACAGTGATCACATCCAACGGATCAATGAATCCATTTCCATCGACATCTAAATACGGCGGTGGGGTGAACGCAGTTGGGAATGGCAACTGGCCTGTTCCATTGAAATTGATGTAATTGACCAATTGGAGAACATCCAACGGGGACACTCCGCCGTCACCGTTTACGTCGAGTCGATTCGATGGATTGGTGTAGGGATTGCGATTGATGGTTACGTAATAGTCTTCGACTTCACCGTCTGGTGCAGGTCCAGTTGGTCCAAGCACCCCTTGCGAGCTCATTCGAACTCGTAGAGCCACGGGAGCGTTGGTCGTAGAAGTTCCAGGAATAGCGCTTCTAGAAATCGAAATGGCATTGTTACCATTTCCGACTCGACCGCTGACGGCGATCTTTTCCGAGGATTCAAAAATTCCGTTGCCGTTGGCGTCGAGCCAAGCATTGATAAACGCGGGCCTTGAAACCAAGATCCCTTGAACGTTGACGATAATGGAGCCACCGAAGGAGGCCGTCAATGGCAGAATGGTGACCCCATCATCCGTATCCAAGTCGGTGACGCGGGCATCGGCATCTGAAGTCACCGTAGGTCCAATAGAGAACCCATTGACGACAACGTGTGTAGGACCACCGCTCGCCTTCTTGCTTGCATAGAGAGGATCCGCTGCATCACCGTAGTCGAGGCCTTCTCCTAAGAAAATGGTAATGAGCGTTTTGCCATCGATCTCCGTTGCTCGTATCGCGTTACCTGCCAAATCGCGGACACCATTTACCGGGAATGCGCCGAGACCTGCAACACCGCGAGCCCCCTCGATCAGAATCGTCGAAGCGAGTTGCGTCAACTGAACGCCTGGCAAATTGCTTGCCGCGATCTTGTCCAACAGGACTTTTGCAGCCTGGGAACTAGTAATCACTTGAGAGAGATCGATAGGCACAGGGATGGTGGCTGGACGTCCAGGTACACCCACGACTAGCAGGACCGTGCTCGTCGCTTGGATTCGCAAGTCGGCCTGAGTTCCAACGGCGATCAGCCCGCCAGCTGAAAAGGTGGCCGTAAGACCAAGATTCGCACCGTTGATCGCACTGACAATTCCAGCAGCCATGGCGTCCGTTGACGAGGTATTCAAGGGAACGCGTATATTATTCACGCCAACCGAACCATTGTCATCCAGCTCAAAAACGAGCGTGGTATTGCCGCGTTGTATAGAGAACAGTTGACCGTCTGCAACTCCAACGGGCAAACCGTTGGCGGTTGGGATTTGCAAGCCGTAGGCTGGAGTTGTTCCGGCGCGTCCCGAAACGGTTATCCTGCTGTCCACAGGCAAAACCGTAATCAGACTGCTGCCGAGGATTTGCAATTCGGCACCCCCGATGACCTTGGCGGTTAGACTCAGGCCGGCACTACGAATCGCCGCAGCGACTTTTTCAGCCAAGATAAGTGGTGGATCCTGGGAATTGATCAGGATCGGAATACTATTTGTTCCGATGTTTGCATTGTCATCAAATTCGAACGTTACTCGACGGAAACCGTCATCCACAATAAACGTTGTTCCGTCGACCGCAGTTGTTGTGAACCCATCCACCGAGGATGGTACCGTGAGGCGTAGCCCCGTATCGAGTTCGAACCGTGTATTTGCACCTGTCGAATCCAAAACGGTGTAGATCGTACCATCGACGATATTCTTTGGATCAACCAAAGTAATCGCGGATTCGTTGGTATTAATAAATCGAACTTGGTAAACGGATTCGTTATCCCACACTCCAGCCAACGGTGTTAATCGAACGATATTGCTGGTTGAGTCAAATCCAAATCGATAATCCAGGCTCTCGACCAAGATTCGCCCATTTTGGTAAAGCAAGACGGAATCTCGGGTAACGGACCGAGGGTTGACCCCAGTTCCTTGAGACTTGTTTCCGATTTGCGAAGTATCTAGGATTTGGAAATCGAAATAGGTAAAACTCTTGTTGGCCAGTTCGACAATCCCTAAGGTCGGATTGGAGTCCTCACCTAAGGCGTCATTATCAAACGGGTGGACGGCGATGGCAGTCGGACCGACGAAATCAGCCCTATCCGCGGCTCCCCGGTCTTTGAAAATCCCCTCGCCGAGACCTGGTGGAGTCTCGACACTTGGATCATCCACCCGGAGCAGACCGTTAATGTCTGCAGATGGAGCTATGATGGGTGACGCTGCCAATCCTAAAGGTTGTTTGACGGACAGCAGGGCAGACCGATCCAAAAGCGTATCGATGGTTGCATCGATGGCAGGCGAGTTCGGTACTGGGTACAGATTTCCGCGAGAGGGATCTGTAAACAACGGAACTGCATTGCCGACGATAATTGGGAACTGACCCAGTGTAGCCGAACCGGCAGAGTTCGCGGTGTTACCTTGATACAGCGTAGCTCCGATGACGGTGGAGGTGCTGGAGGGATCCACGAAAACACCAGTTGTATGATTGACTACAATGTTGTTGATGATCGTCGGGCTTGCGTTTGCCCCGACTCGAATACCAGTTCCTCGGGGCGTAAAGATTTGCCCGGGCCGACTGGAAATGGCTCCGACGGCATCAATATCAGCCCCCACGGAGTCTCCGCTGACGGACCCTTCATTGGCAACGTCTGTAAGACGAACATAGTAAAGCTGACTCAACGAGTTGAATCCGTACGCATCTAAGTCGATGTATCGGCTGTTGAAGGAGGCCGTACCAACCGAGGTGTAGTCCACACCGTCAGGACTTACTTCGACTCGTACTTGTTCGGGTGCCCCGACTTCGTAGACTGCCAAGTCGGCGCGAGCGTCATCGGAACCAGTTAGGATGTTGTTTGTGAACTGGACAACTAGACTTCCACCACGGCCGAGCGACACAGCCCCTTGGCTAATAATGGGTTCACCGATCCCAGAGTAATTGGGAGCACCCAGAGCATTGGTTGGATCCTGCAATCCAGCAATTGGAACTGGCCCGCCACCTGCACGAGGATTATAGCCACCACTGGGGACAGTGTCGGCAAAAGAAATCAATCCCAAGCTGTAGAAGTCATCACCAAATGTTGCAGAGGGTGGTGCTGTCGTCGTTGTGACGGTACCTCCAAGGATGGTGTTATTGATGATTCTTGCAAACGGAACCGAAGCGACCGGGACATTTCCCGTGGCTGTGTCGCCAACAATATTGATCCCGCCTCCGAGGTTCCCTACTAATTCGTTGTTAACAACAACGGCACCGGGTAGCAAGCGTTGGTTGTTAAGCGTAATGGTGTTGCGAACGGAACCTGGATTCGGAGCATTGGAAACCGCATCGCGTGGGTCTGCCTGCAAAGTAATTCCAAAACCCGATGAGTTCGAAATCCGCGAATTCTCAACGACGATCTGTCCTTGTTCCCGCGGAGTATTGCGATCACCTTCGAGCAACAAAGACTTTGCCACGCCAATCGAACTCGGCAAAGTCACCGTGATTGTCCCAATGATCGAAATCTCATTTGTGTTTTGCCCTACCAGACTTCCATCTACCGATATTGCCGAAATGCTGAGCAGGCTTTGGACTGTGGTTGAGTTGATGATGTCGCGAACTCTGGACGCAATCACGTTGGCAGATTCATTAATCGCACTATTGTACCGAACCGGTAAACTTCCCGGACGCACACCTCGCGAGGGTGAATTTGCAAGCAAGGATAGATCGTCAAACTCCAACGTTACAGAATTAATGCCATCGTTCAATACGATGGTCTGGCCATCTGCAATTTGAAACGAGCCATTGAACGTAATCGTCTGAGATCGCGATTGGGCTTGATTGGGTTCGAAACTCTTGGTGAGGTTGAGCTGAACGTTTTGGTTTTGCAAGAGCGGTTGACCATACTCCTGTCCACCTCGGATTTCGAGCTGATATGGGCCAACCAAAATCCCGCTCCCCCCAGAAGCAACGGTAACGAAGCTAGTGTCCGCTCGGGCGCCCGTTACCGATTCGCCTCGTTCTGCCAGACCGATGATAAAGTCGTCTAAATAGAGTCCTTCGAACGCGTTGTTTTGAGCTCGAGTTGCCGACGGCAAAAACCCGACGCCGTATTCCGAGAAACTATCTTCGGCTCGTGGAGTCGAAATCGTAAAAGGACCTGCGGCACCCACGGTCAAACCGGTGATATCAATGAAACTATCGCGTTGTTTGTACGTCGCAAATGCATCCGCACCGCCAGCCAAGGTACTCTCCATAACCAGCGCAACCTGACGAGCAACCTCCGCTGCAGTCATGGTTTGAAGGATATAGACAGGCACGTTGGTCCCATCATTGAGTCCGGATCGTCCTTCTAAGCTCAATGGTGAATTGGCCGGCAATGTGACAGCGGTAGCGCCGTCCGCCTGAATGCGATTGCCTACAACCGAAAAGTTGAGTCGAGGCGAAACGTCGACCGATAGCTCATATTGGCCTTGCGAGCCACCGTTGGTGCCACTGCTGGCTACGTTCGGGTTGTAACGCGTGTTGGCAGACCCTGAAACTCCAGCAAAGTAACGTCCTGTCTTGGTTATCGTAAACGAAATCCTGGAGTCTCGCGTACCACCAAAATCATTATTGGCCGCGATTTCACTACCACTCTCGTCAAACAGTCTCAAGTACGGATCCAGCAAGGAGCCGGCGACTGTGGTCGATGACGCAGTCAGCACCACAGTCGAGCCTGCCTCCAGATTGAGACGGAACAAATCGATATCGCGATCGACCGCACTGATCAAGTTCGGATTGTCTCCGATAGCCCCAATGGCGGTTACGCGAACTGCTCCTCCGGTCACCCCTATCGACAGTGCACGATTGAGAACATCAGACCCGCCCGCTGGGTCAGCTAGATTGGCCGTTTGGGCCGGTTTTGGATAAGCCGCATTGCTAACGACAGCGAAAATCGATTGGGCTAAAACGTCGGGCGTATCCGTCGCGTTGAAACGAATTACGTTTCCTGCCGGTGCATTCCCCGCGCCGTTCCAGAACACAAAGTCCAATCCAAGCACATTGAAGGTGTCTCCATTGGTGACGTTTGTTCCAGATGGAACGACCAATGTGTATCCCATTTCAATCTCGAATTGTCGTCCACCTATAGTAAACGTTTGGCCGTCTCTCAACTGACTGCCCGCTACAACTCGCATCTCCAAACCGCCCCCGCGCTGGGTACCAAAACCCATGCTACCGGCCGTGTTGAACTCGAATCGCAATCGGACGTCTTTGCTACCCGCCAAGACGCCAAGATCGACTCTCGCTTGTCGCCACGCCCGTCCAGGTGAAGTTACTGCATTCGGCGCATTGTTGGTTGTTCTCTCAATCGCAGGTTCGAATGGATCGGTGTTGTTTGTCGTTAAAATGTGCCAAACACCAGCATCGTCAGCGCCATAGACTCGGAACGAATCCGTGGTCCGCCCGCCATTAATCGAGCTTCCGTTGTCGTTCTCCATGAAGTAGTTGAAGTACAAGGTGGGCAGATCTTGCACTGTCATTCCAGCTAGTGAGAACGACCGGCTTTCGAGAACTCCCAAAGCTCCACCAGGGAAATTATAGGTGTTTTGCAGTGGTTCATTGGCAAACCTTGGAGATGTTAGCGGATTGGTAACGTTGTTGAAACTTGCGTTGCTGTGGGGATTACCCGTCACAGCATTGTTTGGGTTTTCAAAACCAAAGTACCAACTTGTATCGCCGTTGTTTGCAACATCGCTCAGATCATTCGGCCGATTGATTCCGTGACCCGCATCAGTGCCACGCTGCGTCGTCTGGTGAAACAGGTTAAAGTCTAGGTTGGAAAACGCTAGTCCGTTTAAATTAGACAGGCCTGTTGCAATCGACGATTGGCCATTGATAAAGACATTTTGCAATTCACCGCTGGTGTTAAACGCATAGACCGTACCGTCAGCATCCGTTCCAAAAAGCAAATTTGCGTAACGACCATTGTCTACGTTTCGTGGACCAGCCGTTAACGCGTTAAAACGGATCCCAAGCAACTGATAGGAACTCGCTACATAGGTACCAATTGCGCCCGCCGTGTTGCCTGCTAGTTCACCCGCACTGACCCGATACAAACCGCCTAGGCCACTAACCGCGTAGAGAGCGTTATTAATTCCAGCGACGCCCCTAATCAATCCACCAGGAGCGACCCCAACGGAAACTGAGCTTCCAGTGGTCGCTGTTAATTCAGCGCCAACGAGTTGCACCAAGTTTCCACTGGCTGCTGCTGATAGGCCAGCAAAGCCAGCACCAGTAATCGTTAGAGCCAAACGAACGGCAATCGTCTCCGCCGTGTCTTCTGCCAAGAAATCAACAGGTATGCGACCGCTTCCAACGTTGCCAGTGGAACCGACATCCGTCGCTACGCCGCGTGCAACAAGTGTCCCAAAGGATCCTGTTGTCGCTTTACCGAAGTTAACTCGGGTCCCATCGAAGCCGATTTGAATGGTGGCTGGAACAGCTTGACGGAGCGACTCGACAAACTGCTCATTGGTCATTGATGGCGAGTAAAACACGGTTCGGAAACCGGGTGGAACTGTCGATACAGAGCCCGTTTCAATTTGATAATTCACTCCGTCCACTACGAACCGATCACCATTGTTCAATTGTCTCGCAGGATTGGCTGAGGGATCAAAATTCAGCAGCAATTCAGGACCGGCATTAAACTCAAACGTGACAAAGGTGTTTGGAAACGCTCTGAGCGTGACGGTATCTCCGTCGCGGACCAACGACCGCGTCGACGAACGCACCTCGGTAGCTTCGGTTACGGCGATGGTGGTGGAAATGGTCCCCGTGGGTGAGGTCGTTTGAATGAATCCGCGTTCCGTAATGTTGGTCCCAGCCCCTAGAATGATATCGGGTGGGTTGGGAGTTCCCGTAGTTACGATGTTGAAGTCATTGTCCAAAGCAGGGAAGCTTATTCCTCTACCCGTGTTTGGATCAAAACGATAAAGAATGTTGTCGACATATCGAGCCCCCGCTCCTCCACGGCGATTCGCTACTAGGAATCCAGTTTCTCCTCCTTGGAATGCCGTAAAGGTCAAGGCTTCCACATCAATCCCAACATTTTCCAGGGCCAGATCGATCGTAGGTGGCGTTCCTGCGGTCACGACAAGCCTATTGGTGATAATGCCAAAGTTACCGGCAACAGTCGTTGCACCGTTGGCTGAACTGACATTGATATAGGCTGCGTTTGCATCACCCACTCCCAATTCAAGACTACGAAATCCTCGAATGTCTCCGTTGGGACGCATGGCAATATCACGCAAATCCTCGGCATTCGAGCCGACGAAATTCGACGTAGCGCCAGTGAAAGAATTCCCCAGGAAAACTTCCGATGCTCGGAGACCAGCATTTCTGTTGAAGTACAACGGCACATTTCCCAGTGTGTACTCAACTCGCGAAGATTCCGGTAGGAAAACAGGCGTAATCGGTCCTTGTGCGGTCGCACTAAGACGATCATTGCCAACGCGATCTTCGACGATTAAGCGACCGCTATTGACAGGCTGAATGCGAACCCCAGAATCGTCCTGTGCACCGGTGCGGTTCAGTCTGTTTGCGATCACCGATGGAACTTGGGTCCGGTTGGTAACTGCGAGGAAATAGTTCCCAGCAGGCAACTCAACCGATCCGATATAGGGATCCAAAGAGCCTGTAGATCCACGTCCGAGATCGGTGTTGTCCGCGCCACGAGCCGCCGTTGCGCGATCGTCTAGGATGTTGCTATTTTCACCGAACTGGATCAATCGTCCGGTAGAATCGAACAAATACATCGACATGTCCGCGCGACCAATACCGTCGGCGTAATCGATATCAAAGATCGTTGAAAGGTATCTGGCCAACGGGCTGATCAACGACTGGTAGTCGATCGAGAATGAGAACCAGTCCACGTCTGTCGCACTCGACAGATTCCCTGCTAACGAAATGGTTTGTCGATCGGTTTGGACGATATTCCCGAGCGGTTGGGCGTTCGCAAAGGTATCGTTGGGGGCCGTTTGAACTTCAGCCGTTTCGCCGACCAATGGTGAGTGTCTTGGTACACCCGACAAAGTAAGGCCGTTGGACGCAAAACGAATGTCTGCAAAGCTTATCGAGGTGCCTGGCAATTCCTGGCCTTCGCCAAGTCGTATTTGCAACTGGTATGCCCCGCGGGACAAGCCTTTTCCGACCGACGCCGGATCGCTCAGCGCAGGTGTGTTGACTGCTTGTCCAGGTGTTTGGTTGCTGCTGCGCACCCGAACATGGTACAGTGAGGCTTGATCGGCTTGGCCTGGCAGCAAGACTCGCATTCCAGCGTCCTTTGGATTGGTGCCATAGTCATCGCGGAACTCCCCGCGAGAAGACTGAGGAGCCAGAACCAACGAACCCTTACGCAATGGATTTGTGGCGTTTCCCGAGAGCGTTGAGAACAAGGGATGTGTCAACGGTTGCGTTTCTTCGAGATACGAATCGTCCGACAAGGCTAGTATCGTTCCGTCTGCAGAAACAAGCTCGACCACGGTGTCCAAGCCCGACGTCGTTCGATCAATATCAATCCAAACTTCTGTCCGACCGTTTGCGATAAAGCTGTAGACGTCCACATCGGATGGTTTATTGATGACACCTTCGATCTCGAAGCCCAATCGAGCGTTTTCGTCACCGCTGGTCGCAAGCTTCGCGAGTTGACCCAAATTCTGTGACTGGGATGGCGTATCATTGGCCGACGGCGCACTGGCCCGGGCCGATTCGCGTTCCGATACGACACCTACATTGCGATCGTTAGAATACGTCTGTGCAGATACCCCTTGCCATGCTCCAGGAGTAGCCACTTGCGAAATGGCTTGCGGAACCAATTCTAAGAAACTGGTGATCCGTGCCGTTGTCGAGTTGGGATCAACTCGCCAAGTTAGTGCCGTGGTAACGTCGGCTAGTCCATATACTGCACCAAGGACTGGGTCGTTCAGAGGAGGCAACCGTGTGGTGTTAATGTTACCCGGTAGCGTGTACGTAGTACCAGTCGTCTCAATCGCAGTGGCCAACGATCGGTATTCATCTGCCGCCCAACCGCTATAGGTTGCGTTCTGCAGATCCACTCCTTGCTGATAAATCCCTCCGTGTGAAAATCCAAATCGTTCAAAATTGTCGATCGTGTAAGCGCGGAAATCAGGCTGCCCGGGAGTACCTGTAACGTAAAGGAAATCATCGCTTGGCGACTGAATGTCCTCGTCCAGATAGTTCACGAAGTCGATTGCACCGAAAGGCTGATCGCTATTCAGAATGAGTGTATTGAACAGCTTTGAAATACCGTTGTCGAAGCGAGATTCAATTCTCCAGCGTACTGGCACACCGTTGTTACCTGCGAACGTTCCTTCGCTTGCGACCAAGTCCGGCGAAATCAAAGTTGGCTGCAACGTTATCGTCGTATTTCCCAACTCGAACCCATTTCCCAGTGCGCCAATGTCGATGTAATTCGTAAAATCGAAAATCACGTCCGTATTGACGAACTTTTGGCTTATGCCTTGTGCGGTAATACCTGACTGGGAAAGGAACGAAGCGTTACCACCGGCAGAAGGTCGGAACGAAAAGAATCCAGGGAGGTTCACGTCCACGTCATTATCGATCAAAGTTCCTCGGTCAACCTCAGGACCGGTCGGAAGCCGTAGGATTCCCGTTGTAACATCGTTGTTGTCGGTGTCGAAGGCAGAACGACCATCGATGCCGAATCCTGCTCCAACGCTATCATCCGCCAGCGAAGTCAAAATCACAGGGAAATTCGGTTGGCCAACAATTTGGATGCTTCCACCGACTCGAGAATCGATGTCCAGCGGCGTTCCCGTCGCTGTCAATCCTGCCAGAGTTGCGCCCCCGCCAAACTTGACAACCAGACTTGCGGAAGGGCTACTCTTGATCCTCAAACCACCGTACGTATAGAAATTGTCGGACGTAATTTGAGTTTGAACAATGTGAACGATATCGGTATCGTCCCAAACACTTTGGGTAGTCAGTGTCTGCCCCCGAACCACCATCCCGTTGATCGCATTGCGAGAGAGTCTGTTTCCATCGATTAGTGGACCTTGATTTTCAGAGTAATCAAGCGTTCGAGCCAGCAGATTTGATTGACGACCCGGGTCATTTACCAAATCAGGCCCAAGGGAATTTACATCAATACTAATAGCGGGAGCATCATTGTCATTGATGCGATTATTGATCAACACCGGTTGCGAACCACGAACAAAAAGGGCGGCTGCGGAATTGGTTCCTCTACCAACTCGTGTTAACGTATTGGAGCTTTCATCACCTCCCGCATTATTTTCCAACCGAGAGTTCGCCATGCGGAAATCCGCTTGATGCACTTCGATTGCATTGAAGGATGCAAATCCTCCTTCGATGCGCGTTGTTCCGCCAGCGTAAGACAAACGATTGTAATCCAGCGAAGCCGTTCCGCCGTGGCCGACGAAAACCCCGCCCCAGTCGCCCGGCAGTGGAGTTCTAGTTCCTCGCGTGTTCGCTGTATCAAACGTACCGCCGAACCCATAACGATTGTCGTTGAGACTGGTCATCACGATTGGCAACGCCGAGGTTCCCTCAGCAATGAGCGTGCCTCCGTCACTAAGCTCGATACGCGAGCCACGCATTTTCAGAATTGCACCCGCATCAATCACCAAACCGCCATCCAATCGGGAACGCACTTTGATGTTCAGTGGGACTAGCTCACTACCCGTCAGGGTCCCATTGTCGACATAGGTATTCGCCACGGCGTTGAGCTGCGTAACCAATCGATACGTACCTCCGCCAGTTGCATCGCTTCGATACAATCGTCGAGCGACATAGGGCAATCCGCCTCCAATCGTTGGTAGATTGGCCAAACTAATCGAACTGTTGGCCGCAACGGTTAGCGACGATGTCGGAATCGATGCCAAACTTTCGTTTCCGGCAGCGTCAACATAGACCAATCGATAATTGTAGGTGCCAGCCGCAAGCGACCCTCCTGCCACAACATTCAACGTCACAATCGTTGTCGGCGGGGAAGCGATGTCAATGATTCCGCCACCCGGCTTTCCTGCAATCACCAAGTTCTCACCGATGATGTGCGTAATATCGATATCATCGAATCGAGAAGTGACTGACACCGTTTCCAAAGCTTCTGCAACTCCAGTCCGTGTTTTGACAAACAACCCATTGATGGTATTGTTCAAGACGCGGTTTCCATGAATCTCAGGTCCTACCCGGTCATAGTCTGGAATAAAGAATCCGTTTGCTTGGGATCTTGGATCGACGAAGTCATCTTCTTTGAAACTGTTCGGCGTTGCAGCCAAAGCCGCGTCCGCACTGCGAGTGATCAAATTATTGACAATCGACGGACGCGAGTCCACCATGTGAATCGGGGTAATGATCTGCGAAACCCCATCCACTACAACTTGACCACCACCAAAACGAATTTCGGAATGGACCACGGAGTTCAGGAACAAACCATTTCGTTCTTTATCGCTACGTGTCTCATCGCTGCCGTCAATTCGATTTCTAAAATCGATTCCGCCCCAATCGCCTGGAGCCGCCGCGGGCGGCGTCCTGTCCGGATTCACACCGATTCCAACCGTGTCGTTTATCGAGGTAACAATGACTCTCGTATCAGGTATTCCGAGCAACTGAAGTGTCCCGCCGCTACGATCCACACTGACCGTCGAACTACCTGCGCTGATGCGAGCCCGGCCCATCTTGATGATAGCGCCTGCGTCGATCATGACCGTTACGTTCTTTGGAACGTCAAAAGTCGATCCGTCTGCCAAAGGCGCACCGAAACGGTTGAATCCGATTTCGTACGCCCGATTCGTTGTGTTGCCTAGAATCCGCACTGTGACGGCGCGATTTCCAGTCGTATCGGCCCTTGCAACGTTGCCAGCATCCGACAGTGCAGCGGCGATGGTGCTATAGGGCCTAGCAAGCGTTCCGATGCCATTGACGGCAGCAGTCTTGTCCACCCAAACCGTATAAGCAGACGTGTCTGGGACACCGGCAACGAGAGGTGCTCGATCTGGTCTCGAAGGCACAAACCAATAATTAAACACTCCGCCAGGTCGACCATTGCCGTCGCCATCGAGCGGTGTGGGTGAACCGTTTACATCCACCAAAGTAGACGCTGCAGGCGGCTTGAAATCGATTCGCAATTGATATTTGCCTTCCGATTTTCCACCCAAACCGGAGTCTTCGATTTGTGGATTGTACGATGTGTTTCCTTTCGCACTAACCCCTACCAGGTAGTCGCCGCCCCGTACAAAATCCAGGGAGATGCGAGGGTCTTCGCTAAAGTAATCTTCGTTTGCAGCAATTTCTGTCCACTTTGGTACCAGAGCTGACCCATCGTTGCGGTAAAGTCGCAAGGAAGCGTCCAGCAAACTGGAATCCGATTGACGTTCTGCAGCGATTTGCAACTGCAAGCGACCGCCCTGAGCTGGCACCGAGAATTTATAGAGATCGATGTCCTTGCCTTCAGGTCTCAGCACAAACTGGCCGTGGACAATGTCGGCGTTTCCTGGAAAAACCTGTTCGACGCTTGGGTCGGTTATAGGCGCGTTGTTTTGAACCGTCGCTTGTGGCAACTCGTCCTCGCTTCCAAGTCCCAGCAATACACCGATTCCACGCATAAAGGAACGGAAGAGCTCCGTCCCAAACAAATTGTCGTCGGCCGTATTGTAGTCTTGACCATCGATAATGACTGCAGACTGAGCAGCATTCGACAACAGCGGACCAGCGGCAAAGGTTAGCCCGCCCGGACGATTAGCTTCGACGGTCGTCAATGACGTCAGAGAGTTAATCGCTTGCATGTCACCAACCGCAATCGTAAAGCCAAGATTGTCGCTTTCCGTGAATCGAACCCCAAGGTATCGCTCGTAAAGCGACATGACTTGACGCACCATGACTTTTTGTGCGTCCGTAATCGTATTCAATTGAACGCTTCGATTGGCAGTGCCAAGCTCCGATGCAAAGTTGTAACGGATGACGGCAATTCCATCGGTATCGACGCGAGTCACATGGTGCTGATATCGATTGTCCCGATTGCCTTGCTCATCGTTGGCTCCTGGGAAATCCAATGTGTAGGGGCTTGTATTCTTAATTTCGGAATTGATGATCGCAGCTTTTGCGCCCGGACCAACCAGCCAGCCGCCTCCCAAATCGGTTGCATTGTCAAACCGGCTTCCAGGATCGGTTGCTGGATTGATCACCGCTACTGGCGAGGTCGATGGCGATTCACTATTCCCAATCCGCAATCGCATTGCAGCGATCGGGAGCGATGCGCTGGTGATCGGATCGACGAACGAATCAATGTTGCGGTTGAACGTCAAAGCAACTCGATTCAGCGAAGCATCGTAACTAACCCCCGAAGGACGAAAGGAAATATCATCCAATCCGCTTAACGTGTTTCGCGTGTAAACAAGCTGATAAAACTCCGGCTTGACCGCCTCGATGGTGTTCAAGTCGTCATCATTGAAGTAAACATAAATCTGGTTTCGCTGTTGGGTCAATGTACCGTTTGCAGCTCGAATCACCGGTTGTGGAACTACGGCCTGGATGGTGGTCCCCAAGTCCAAATCAAAACGCACGCTCTGACTAACACCACCGTTGAATGGGAGACCCGCCGCGTTTCGAAGCGCAAAAGGACCACTTCCCAAAATATCGATGAGATAGAAATCATCTGGCAGCGTTTCCGCAAATCGAATGACCACTTCACGATCGGTATCCCCCAAACCAATGTAAGCCGGGGTGATCGAGACGTCATCGCCCGAAAGGAGCGACAACTGGGTTAACGTTGTAAAATTGCTGCCGATGCGCGCGGACGGTGAACCGCTAATCAACCTCGCTTGCAAAACCAAGGACGCTTCGGCCGAGTTGTTGATCGCATCTACGACTTCTTGAACGGTCGTTAAGAATCTTGAGTTGCTATTCACTTCCACTCGAACTGTCTGACCTATGACTGTTACGATTGGGGTTAACTGTCCGCCAAAATCTCTCGATATGAATTCGATCCGGCTGTTTGCGCCTGAAGAACCAGGGCGTGTGGAAAGGAATTCGACTTGGAGCGTATTGCTCCCAGAATTCAAATTCGAAGAAACACGAGCCGCGTCCGCACCTTGCAAGGTCAAGACTCGTCCGGCGGGAACGGTATCGGCGATGACCGTGCTCTCGAGACCGCGAAGCCGTTTTACCAACACCTTCGATGCGACTTGCACATCTTCCGTCATTGCTCGAATGAGATCGGAGGCCGTGGTCTTGCTGCCGGGTAGCGTATTGACCTCGATATTGATACGGGTCCCTTCGACACTCAAAATAGGCCAACTGGCCGGTTTCCCCGGAATGCTTGAGGTCCGTGCCGTTTGCGTGAACCGCAGCTCCAAGCCGTTGCCTTGCTGACCTGGCAACGAAGCGCTGAAGTCTAAGATAACTTGCCCGTTTGTCCCCAAGTCGGTACTCAAATAGGCGGATTCTAAAATTCCGTCCGCGCCTGCCCTCTTCACCTGAATTCCTGTCAGGGTGTTGAGATCCAAGGCTGCAATATCATCAAATCGAAGAACGATTTCGCGAGGACTAACGTTCAACACCGTCGCGTTTCCGCCCGTGCTGCCCAGCGAAATAACAGAACCTTCGTTCGGCTGAACACCAATTAACTGCGGACCCGCAGCCATTAAGTGTCGCGATTCTAAAGACTCCAAAAGCGATTGACGAACAGAAAGCTGTTTACGCTTCCTTCCGCGATCTTTTCGGGGGATGTTATTGGAAAAAGAACCACTTCCGAAACAGACGGTGGTCATCGACAAACCTCAATCAGGTGCCATAAACAAGGGCCAAAACAGTAAGCGACTCGATAGCGGGTCGCAATTTCGAGTCTAATTCAGCTTGCAAGCTTTGCAACGAATCAAGTGCAGTTACGAACGACTTCCTGGTCTGCAAGTCGTTTTAAATACGCTACTTGCTACCTAGGTCGTCCTATAACCAGCACGATCGACACAATTGAATGCCTGGCTTGGAGAGGGGTTGCACCGCAAAAGTTCCCCAACCAACCACCTTGTGCTACCTAATCGCAAAAAACGTGTGCCAACCGCATGTTTTTCAGGCCAACGCCTGGTTTTTGCTGGGCCGAATTGGCTGCCAGCCTCAAAACGCCCCAAAAATTGACCCTGAGTCTTTCGGAGATTCCTGGACGAGAATACAAATTACGCATCGCGAAGTGACGCCAGCTTTCGCGTCTCTTTCTCCAGTGATTGGACCTCTGGAGAGCTATTTCCCTACTGCAAAATCATCGCAAAAAATGTTTCAGTCGCTCCAAGAAGGCCTTCAAGTTGCTTTTCAATCGCTCCGTGGCAAGGGGAAACTGACCGAATCCAACATGCGCGATGGCCTGGACATGGTTGAAAAATCCATGGTCGAAGCGGACGTCAATATCGACGTGGTGCGGAAATTCATGGCGGATGTGTCCGCGGCTGCCGCCGGACGGAGAGTCCTGCTTTCCCTCCGACCAAACGAAGAGTTGATTAAAATTGTCTACGAAGAGTTGGTCTCCCTTCTGGGACCCGTCGATAATTCCATCCCGATGCGACGCGGCGAACTGACCAGCATCATGATGTGCGGGCTTCAAGGAGCCGGAAAAACGACGACCTGCGGCAAGCTTGCCCTGCTGATTAAGGAAAAGAAACTCAAGCCTTTTCTCATCGCGGCCGACCTGCAACGACCAGCTGCTATCGAACAACTTCACGTGCTCGGAACGCAACTTGGCGTCGGCGTCTTTAGTAAGCCTGGCGCAAACGACCCGGTAGCGGTTTGCCGTGAAGGACTCGCCGCAGCCAAGGCTGCCGGTGCCGATGTCGCGATTTTTGACACCGCAGGACGGTTGGCCATCGATCAGGAATTGATGGACGAACTAAAGCAAATCGACAAGCAAATCGCACCGCATCAGGTCTTCCTGGTTGTCGACGGTATGACCGGCCAGGATGCGGTCAACAGCGCCAAGGCCTTCAATCAAGCCCTGTCGATCGACGGCGTCATCATGACCAAACTAGACGGCGATGCTCGCGGCGGGGCTCTGCTGAGCGTGAAAGCGGTTACCCAAGTCCCAATCAAATTCATTGGTACCGGCGAACACATGGACGCCCTGGAGCCATTTCGTCCAGAAGGCATGGCCAGCCGGATCCTGGAGATGGGCGATATTCTCGAAGTGGCTCGGGAAGCCCATAAACTGATCGATGAAAAGGAACGAAAGCAACTCGAAGAGCGGATGTCCAAGGGGATTTTTACCCTCGGTGACTTCCGCGATATGATGCAAAAGCTGCGAAAGCCGGGCCTCATGACCAAAATGTTGACTCTCATGCCTGGCATGGGGGATCTTTCCAAAATGATGGCGAATGCCGATAGCGACAAAGAAATGCGTCGCATCACAGGCATCGTCGATTCCATGACCCCTGACGAGCGCAAAAACCCCAAAGTCATCGATCCATCTCGCAAAAATCGAATTGCCAAAGGGTGCGGTGTTCAACCCAACCAAGTTAGCGACCTGGTAAAGCAGTTTGACATGCTGGCACCAATGCTCCAAATGGCTACCTCCGGCAACATGGGTGACAAAATGAAAATGCTCCAGCAAATGCAAGGGATGATGGCAAACAATCCAAACAATCCGATGGAAGGCATGAAAATAAAACAAAGCACAGGCAAGCGGCTCACTCCAAAAGAGCGCGAAAAGATGCAAAAAGAGCGAGAAAGACTCCTGAGAAAGAAAAAACGAGGCTAGGCATGCTTTTGACGAGGGGTTATCATTCCTAACCTAGTAAACTCATATTTCACGGAGAATTAGCACAGTGTCGGTTCGTATTCGAATGAAGCGTTTGGGCAGAAAAAATCGCCCGTTTTATCGTCTTTGCGCCATCGATCAACGTTGCCCGCGCGACGGTCGAGTCTTAGAGGAATTGGGGCATTACGACCCTATGTGCAAGGAAACCGATGCGCGTGCCATCCTCAAGGGTGAACGCATTGACTACTGGCTCAGTGTCGGAGCTCAACCGAGCGAAAACGTTCAAGTTCTGATAAAGAAGTACGGCTCCAAAGGAACGCATCTCCAACAGCAATCCGACGCGCTAGCTCGAATCGGTCGAAGCGTAAAACAACCTGTAGCCGCTTCCTAAGCCTGAGCGGGATAGGCCTTCGCATTATTGTCGTCTTGTCGATCAACGTCACCTGGTCGATCATTGTCGCCTGGTCGATCATTGTCGCCTGGTCGTTGCCTATCCCAACATGGCCCGGGCGTGATTCTGTCACGGATATTCCCTGTGCGATTTGACATCATCTCTCTCTTCCCGCCAATCTTCGCGGGATATCTCACTCAAAGCTTGCTCGCCAAAGCCATCGATCGCGGATTAGTGGAAATTCATATCCACGACCTGCGCGATTGGTCGACGGACCTCAAACACCACAAAATTGATGACAAGCCCTATGGTGGTGGTCCTGGCATGCTGATTTGCGTTGATCCAGTCGTTCATTGCGTTGAAGCGGTCCAGAACATGGCAGAACAACCCGGAGTCGTTGTCGTGATGACGCCTCAAGGCGACAGACTCGATCAACGGCGCGTCGAACAGATTGCGCGATTCGAACGAATGATATTGCTGTGTGGTCGCTACGAAGGATTTGATCAACGCGTGATCGACATCTTGAACCCTGTCGAACTTAGCGTCGGTGATTACGTCTTAAACGGTGGTGAAGTTGCAGCCATGGTGGTTGTCGACTCCACGGTGAGGATGATCCCCGGCGTTCTTGGGGACGAGCAAAGCAGTTGGGACGATTCGTTTTCACGCGGCAACCGACTGCTGGAGTTTCCTCAATACACACGTCCCGCAGAGTTCCGCGGTCATGCCGTGCCAAGCGTGCTATTGAGCGGCAATCACAAACGCATCGCGGACTGGCGAACCGAACAAGCCAACCTGAAAACTCGACTTAGGCGCAGTGACTTGTTTGAAAACGAAGATGGTTAGAAGACGGTTAGTCCGGTATTGTCCTTCGCTGGCCTAATAAGCGAATCCCGCGCGTACGACGAAGCTGTTTTCTAGATCAAGGCTGCTGGCCGACCTAACTCGGTAAATCAACTCACGATTGAAGGCATAACCTGCCTCGATAAAGCCCAAGCGAAATCCTTGGCGAATCTGGTCGGACTTGCCAAATTCTAAACCCAGCATCAGTCGGACATCGTTGATGTCGATTTCATCGTTCGAATCATCCGTTTGCTTAATGGTCCAAGCGCCGCCCCCATAGTAGCCCGTTAAGTACCACCACACATCCGCGTTGCCAAGCGTCGCCACGTAATGAGCTAACTTCGGTTCAGGGAAAAAGAGATCGAAGCGTGTGTCTTGATTCGGCATCCACAAAATCCCCCCTGCCGGTAGCACTTTGATTTTGTTTCTGTCCAGGTAAAAGACACCAGCCCGCAGAGTCGCCGTCGGAGTCAGTCGAAGCCGTCCCAACGCCTTGCCCTGGATGCGAATACTCTCGGAATTGACTGCGTCAAATGCAGAGAAAACACCTACTCGCACCCCTAATTCTACGCCTAAAGTCTGTTGTGGATTGGTTTCCCATCCCGAATCGATGAAAGCGCTGAACGCAGATCCAGGCAAGTCCGACCCGGGCACCGTTGGTCCCTCCCACTCATGTTGAGAATAGGAAGGTATGATGTAAAGCGGTCGCGTGCTATTAAGGAAATTAGGGACTGCAAACACGAGCGACACATCGCTGTCGTTGGTTTCTAAGCCGTTGGGATTTTTTTTGTCGAAGCCATCCGTACCGGGTAGCCATGTGTGTCGAAACCGGGGCCCTTGAAAAAGCCGAATCACTTGATTGGTACCCGAGTTGAAGTTCGTGCCCGCGTTGTTCCACCAATTATTCCAACCATAATTGTTTTGCTGAAACCCAAATGGATTGTTTTGGTACGGATTGGCCAAGTATGGATTCGTCTGATTTGAGAGATTCCAAGGTGAGTTGAGCGGCGGCGAACCACCCGTCCCGGGAAAAAGCACGTTTGGTGATGCGTTTGGGTAAACGCTTGATGGAAATGTCGGTTGTCCGATCGGCGGGGTGGC
>JBBRJI010000010.1:0-21618 GCA_038219625.1 Pirellulales bacterium
AGGACGTTGCTTCCGCCGGACGAGTCCGACGGAGAGCGATCACTCTGCGAACGCGTTGGTAGCTGACAGATGCTGCCCCGCCGGTTGAAAACCGACGGAAGCAAAATGAATCGGTTTGCCTGTCTGTTCAATCAGGCGAAGTGGAAGAAAAGATGCACAAGCCAATTGCTCTCGCAATAGCAGTTTTTTAACGGGCTCGGAAAAGCCCCGAACGGATGGGTTAGCTATATTATTGCTCGGAACAAAAAAGACTCGATCTAAACCAGAAAGAAATATCGAAACTGCTATTTGTCGCACAGCCCAGGCAGAGCCTCGAGGACAAATGTTCTACAATGTCGGTCCCGCTGCCGCCTGACCTAATTTCACGCACCAGGAAACACCTTGAACGATAGTCCAGACCGAGCCGCCATTCAACGTTGCAACCGGAACGAACTTGAGCGATACCAGCTCGAGAAATTGAACTCTCTTTTGGCCACGGTCGTGCCCAGCAATCGATACTATCAAGATCGATTTGGCTGTTCCGAATTGAGCGTCCGATCGCTCGATGAATGGTCACGGCTGCCTACCTCCAAAAAGTCCGACTGGTTGAGTGATGATCCAAGCGGAATAGCCTTGCACCATACTTTTCCGCAGTCGATGTATCGTCGCTACCATCGCACCAGCGGAACGCGTGGAAAGCCCATGGTGATCCTGGATACGGCCGAAGACTGGCAGTGGTGGATTTCGACTTGGCAGTATGTCCTCGACGCATGTGGTATTCAGGCCGATGATCGAATCATGATGGCTTTCTCGTTTGGGCCATTCATCGGATTCTGGAGTGCGCATGATGCTTGCTTGAACCGAGGCTGCATGGTTATTCCTTGTGGAGGTATGTCTACAGCCGCTCGCATCGATTTGATTCAATCGGCCGAACCGTCCGTCCTTTTCAGCACCCCCAGCTATGCGATGCACATGGCAGACGATGCGGTACAGCGCGGCATCGATTTGGTAGGCTCGTCCATTCGTCAAGTGTTTGTGGCAGGCGAGCCAGGCGGTAGTGTTCCGGCCATTCGGGCCAGGATCGAATCGTCCTTCGGCGCGAAAGTAATGGACCACGCAGGTGCAACGGAGGTTGGTCCGTGGGGATTCGGCTCTAGCGATGGCCAAGCCATTCATGTTATCGAGAGCGAGTTCATTGCCGAATTCTTGCCTTGGGAACCGGACCAAGGAGACGTGAGCGTACAATCCGATTTGGATCCGGGTAACGATCTATTCGAATTGATTCTCACTTCGCTGGGACGCGTCGGGGCACCGGTCTTTCGGTACCGAACCGGAGATTTAGTGCGTCCAAGTTTTTCCTCGGATAGCGAAAGCTGTTTCGTTCGACTTGAATCAGGCGTACTGGGAAGAACCGATGATATGATTGTCGTTCGCGGCGTAAATATTTTTCCATCGAGCATTGATGCCATCGTCCGTTCGTTTCCGGCAATCACTGAGTACAGACTGACTGTTTTCAAAAAGGGGGCCATGGATGCCCTTTTGCTGGAATATGAGTCAGGGCTCAATGCCGATGAGAAGATTGCCGAATGGCTGGCAGAAAAGCTTTCGATTCAGCTCAATCTGAGATTTGAAGTGATTCGCGTATCCCACGGGGACTTGCCCCGTTCTGAGGGCAAAGCCAAACGACTATTCGACCGACGTTTGATCCATTAGTAGAAGCACATCATTTCCCTCGATGCCCTACATGGCCAGATAATGCCATAGTCGGCTGCTGGCTCGGATACCTCGGTAGTAGTCCTCCAAGCAAAATTTTTCATTCGGGCTGTGTGCTCCATCGTCATCTAAGCCCCATCCGAGAAGCAGAACGTCCGCATTGGTGGCCTCAACCATTTGGGCTACGATTGGGATCGAGCCCCCTTCGCGGATCATGACTGGCTTGGCGTCAAAGCCTTCTTGCACCGCCTGCATGGCTCCCTTCATGAACCTCGAGTTGGGATTTGCCATCACACCGCGGCCACCGTGCAGGTCGATGATTTCGACGCGTACGCCTGGCGGAGTGTGGTTGCGGATGAATTCTTGCAATTGAAGGCTGACGATTTTTGGATCTTGATTTGGCACCAAACGAAAACTGATTTTGGCCGCGGCCCACGATGGGATGATCGTCTTACCCCCTTCGCCTTGGTAGCCTCCCAACAAACCGTGGACATCGAAAGTGGGTCGCGCCCAGCGCCTTTCTAAAGTGGTGTAACCTTCTTCGCCGGTAAGAGCGTCGACACCCAGTTGTTCTGCGAACGCATCGTCAGAGAAATTCATGCTGGCCCACATCTGGCGTTCGCTCGCGTCCAGTTCAACAACCGAGTCATAGAAACCGGGCAATTGAATCCTACCATCGGGCGTCTTCATTTCCGTTAGGATTCGGGCCAAGGCCAGAGCTGGATTGGTAACGGCACCTCCAAACGAACCGGAATGCAAATCGGCTTTCGGGCCATGGACTCGTAGTTCATAGTAAGCGATACCGCGAAGACCATAAGTGATAGCTGGTTGCCCTTTGGCGTACTGGGAGGAATCGGAAATAACGATTACGTCGCACGCGATTTGGTCGGCAATTTCGGCGAGTTTTGATTCCAGCACCGCGCTACCATTCTCCTCTTGTCCCTCAATGAGGAATTTCACTTGGAGCGGCAGTTGTTGATTGCATTGCTGCCAAGCCAGGACGCTTTGGACGTGGGTTAGCATTTGCCCCTTGTCGTCGGTCGATCCACGGGCATAGATATTACCGTCTTTGAGGACAGGTTCGAAAGGTGGCGAACCCCACAGATTAAGGGGATCGACTGGTTGAACATCGTAGTGGCCGTAAACCAAGACGACCGGCTTGCCCGGAACGGGAACGGATTCGGCGTACACCAGGGGCGGTCCATCACCAAGGATTTGCTTGGTTTTCAGCCCGCCCGAGGCAAGTTTCGCTTCCACCCAGTTCGCTGCCTGCGTCATTTCGGCACCCTTGGAGCTGTCTGCACTAATGCTTGCAATTCGGAGCAGTTCGAAGAGCTGATCCAGGTGACTTTGACGATTATTCAGTAGGAAGCGATCGAGTGTCGAAAAATCTGTCATCGCGGATTATTAGTTTCGTACGATTTGTTCTTGCAAAGACCACCAGGGTTACGTTTACAATATAACGGAGTTGTAGCGGATTTGTTTTGTGTGCCTGTTGTATCGAATTTCGGCATACTCCGTTCCAGCTTGACCGAATCCTCACCGGCATTGCGAACTGAAACCAACACGCAAGGCGATCGAAAATGTCTCAATCCAACGCTGCAGTAGCAGAGCCCGTCGCTCGTCCTAAAAACACTCCGCCGAAGGCTAAGAAGCAACCTCGGTACCATGTGATCCTCTGGGACGATCCGGAACATACATGGGAGTATGTTATCGAGATGATGCAGAACTTGTTCTATCTATCACCGACCCAAGGTCGAAAGATCGCAGACGAAGTCGACCGAACCGGTCGAGCTGTCTGCATGACCACCACACTTGAACATGCGGAACTAAAGCGAGACCAGATTCGAGCATTCGGTGTTGACACCTACAGTAAGAAGTCGACCGGCAGCATGTCGGCTTCGATTGAACCCGAGTTTTAGTCGACAATTTGTTGGCGAAATCGAAAACTTCAAGGGATTCCTATCCCGGAGAATCGGGATTGCTGATACAGTCAACGAAGAAGGGTCTTTAATGAATCGTTGGGTTTCGTACTTACTTCTGGTTTCAATCGTCCGACTGCAGTTTGTTTGCTGCTGCGGTTCGATCGTCCATTTTGAATTGGAAACCTCAGGATCGGCCTTTACCTCAGGATCGGCCTTTGAGGAACACTCGCATTGTGATTCGGATGCGAGCCGCCACGGATCGGAATGTGGCTCGAGTCAGCAGGAACAGCAAAGCGCACCGGAGCTTTGCTTAGTGATGTGCCACAATGGCTCTGGTTGCGATCACGGGAAAGACGGACCGCATCACCATCATTTGCATGTCCTGCACGCTGCAATGATGTCGTCTTCACCACCACAGTCCATGGTGAAAGTCGTTTTGTCTTCATTGGATCCATTCGTCGAGACGACTTTCGGGTTAGGGTCCAAGCAATTGCCGGAACAGTCCATAGCCTGTTGGCATCTACCTCCCCTAAGCAACATCAGTATTCTCCTACTCTACGGGCAGCTTCGTATTTGATTCGAAATCGTTCGCAGTCTTTCATTTTTGCAAACGAATTGTTTTTGTTTCGAATCCTGTTGGAGATTGAATTATGTTGCGTTCTCGTGTCGTAACGTTTGTTGCTGGCGTCATTCTGTTGCATGCGTCGGTTTTCGGACAGCAAGCTGTTCCGGGCGCTGCCGCGCCAGCCAAGGAGCATGATCATGCTGAACTCGGCCCGCACCACGGCAATCTGGTTGAAATCGGCAAAGAAGAATATCATGCGGAAATCGTGCTGAACGAAGAAAAGAAGCAGATGTTCGTGTATCTGCTAGATAAGGAAGTCAAAGGCTATATCGCAATTGATGCACCGTTTGTTGCCGTGAATCTTTTGATGAACGGTAAGCCTGTGCAGATCAAGTTGAAAGCGGCACCGCAACCCGTCGATCAGAAGGGGTTCTCCTCGTGCTTTGGTGCTGTCAGTCCCGAATTGATGGATGCCCTACACCATCCGAAATCCGACCCAAAGCTGGCGATGAAGATTCGCAATAAGTCCTACAGTGTCAAAATAGCTCACGACCATGATCATGCCGGCCATGACCACGCTGCCCCGGTAAAGAAGAAGTAGAAAAGTGCTTCGACCGGGATACGATCGGTCAGCGATTCGTCCCACTGACCCTTTGTTCTGGTCGCGTTGCTGCGAATTTCTTAGGATTGAATCGAGCTATCTCATGAAAAGCGACCTGAGCCGCATTTGGCCTTATTTGATTATTACCGGTGCCTCACTTTATGCAGGCGGTTGGTTTCACAGTCAGTACGTCGGTCGCGTTTGGCCGTTTGCTGCGGTCCCATCGGGCGGAGGGAATGCAGATACGAACAAGCCAATCGATGAACCTGACAAAGAGGATCACGCTGGCCACGATCACGCCGGGCATTCCGATGCAAACTCGCTGGAGTTGTCGGAGTCCGCGAAAAAAAATCTTGGACTCACGGAAGAGTACTTGCAGTCGATCGAGCTTAAAAACTACCAACAGATTATTACCGTTCCGGCAATCATTGTCGACAAACCCGGTCGAACGCGAACCTCTATTAGCGCCGCCATGACTGGAATCGTCACGCATGTCCACGTGGCAACGGGTGAAGCAGTCGAAGCGGGAGACCTCATCCTCGAAATGCGATTGACTCACGAGGATTTAGTCACGGCACAAAAAGACTATCTGCAATCGCTTGGTGATCGCGACATCGAGTTGAAAGAAATTGCCAGGATCGAGGGAGTGGTTAATTTGGGCGCCATCTCCTCCAAGCAACTGCTAGATCGTCAATATAGTCGGGACAAACTAGAATCGCTTATTCGATCCCAGCGGGAGTCGCTCCGGCTGCATGGTTTGACCGAAGAGCAAATTGCGATCATCGATAGCCAGCGCCGATTGCTCGCTGAAATACGCGTTTACGCTCCAACCCCTGACGGGCACTCAGAAAATGAGGTTCGGCTCACTCGCCACTTGCTTGTATTGCAAGACCTCCAAGTCCAAAAAGGACAGTTTGTCAATGCTGGAGAGACTCTCTGTGTCCTAGGTGACTACGCTGAGCTACTTGCGGAAGGGCAGGCATTCGAAACCGAGGTCACTCAAGTTGCGACCGCAAAGCAAGAGGGGAGGTCCGTCTCCGCTATTGTGAACTCAAATGGAAAACTTGAGAAGATCGAGAATTTGCAAATGAGCTGGATCAACAACGAGATAGATCCGGCCACACGTACCCTCAATTTTTATGTGGCGTTGAAGAACGAACTGATGGAAGACAAACTCAGTGCAGATGGGAATCGCTACATTTCATGGAAGTACCGAGTTGGCCAACGCATGGAGCTAGGAATACCCATCGCTGAGTGGAACGAACAGATCGTATTGCCGGTCGATGCCGTTGTTCGCGAAGGCATCGATAGTTTTGTTTTCCAGCAAAATGGCGATCACTTCGACCGCGTTCCAGTTCACGAAAAACACCGCGATCAAACCCATGTCGTCGTCGAGAATGATGGCGCTCTCTTTCCAGGTGACGTAGTAGCTCTTCGCGGTGCTCATCAAATGCAAATGGCGATCAAGAGTAAATCCGGAGGCGGCATAGATCCTCACGCAGGACATAGCCATTAATGCTCAACGCCATCCTTCAATTTTCGCTTCGACAGCGTTTGTTCATTATTGCTGTCGCGATAGCGTTGTCAGGATATGGGCTTTGGACCGCGCTGCGTCTACCGATAGATGTGTTCCCCGATCTTGACCGTCCTCGTGTAGTGATCATGACCGAGTCCCCCGGCATGGCACCCGAGGAGACCGAGACGCGAGTTACGTTTCTGATAGAGACGGCTATGAACGGCGGCAACGGAGTTCAAGCGGTACGTAGCACCTCGTCTGTTGGGCTATCCGTGGTTTATGTCGAGTTTGGATTTGGTGCGAACGTCTACACGGCGAGACAAATCGTAACCGAGCGACTGGCCATGGTTGCGGACCGACTCCCAAAAACAGCCAAACCACAATTGGCTCCGATCTCATCGATCATGGGACAGATATTGGTTCTCGGTATGTGGAGCGAAGACGGAACGATAAATCCAATTGAACTGCGAACTCAGGCGGATTGGATTGTTCGTCAGCGATTGCTTTCGATTCCCGGAGTTGCCCAGGTCTTTACGATGGGCGGTGGTCGGAAACAATTCCAAGTGCTAATCGATCAGGATGCGTTGATCAAATTTGGTGTTACCATCGAGGATGTGAAACGCTCGGTCGAGAAGAGTAATGAAAATGCGACAGGTGGTTATTTGGATCAACGCGGGCCGAACGAATGGCTAGTCCGCGCGATCGGACGGATCCAATCGATCGAGGATTTGAATCGTGTCGCGGTGACGGTTCGCAACGGCAGACCTGTTTCGCTCGCCATGGTAGCCAAAGTAGTCGAGGCACCTCAACTAAAAAGAGGGGACGCGGCGGCGTTTGTCCGAGAAAGCAGCGACCAATTCAGCGGTGGCCCTGCGGTCGTACTGACAGTCAGCAAACAACCTGGCGCAGACACTCGCGGTATCACCAAGCAAATCGAAAGTGCCATCCAAGAAATCCGTCCGTCTCTTTCCAAGGGGATTCGAATTGAGTCGTTGTATGCCCAAAAGCAATTCATAGATCGTGCCATCGAGAACGTGATGGAGGCCCTGCGCGACGGCGGAATTCTCGTCGTGATCATCCTGTTCTTGTTTCTAATGAATTTCCGAACAACGTTTATCTCGCTCACAGCCATCCCGCTTTCCTTGCTCATGACAGTCCTCGTTTTTTATTGGTTTGGTCTCTCCATTAACACAATGACACTGGGAGGGCTCGCGGTCGCGATCGGCGAACTCGTGGACGACGCCATTGTCGATGTGGAGAACATTTTTCGAAGACTCAAGGAAAATGCATCCCTAGATAAGCCGCGTAAGCCTCTGGTTGTTGTCTATGCGGCGAGTCTTGAAGTGCGAAGCTCGATCGTATTCAGTACGATCATCGTTTGTTTGGTGTTCCTCCCCCTGTTTGTATTGTCTGGTATGGAGGGGAGACTGTTTGCCCCATTAGGCGTAGCCTACGTCGTCTCAATCCTTTCTTCGTTAGTGGTTTCGTTGACAGTCACACCGGTACTTTCCTATTGGCTTTTGCCATCTTCCAGAGCTGTATCGCACCAGGCGGATGGCTTCCTTCTCAGATTCTTGAAATGGATCGTCGTCTATGTTGTTCGGTTCAGTTTGCAATTCCCCGTTTTGAACATTGTCGTCGTGCTCTTGATGGTGGTTGTGGCGGCATGGTCGGTGAGCCGAATGGACCGCGATTTTCTTCCGCCGTTCAATGAAGGGGCCATTCAGCTCAACGTCTTATTGCCTCCAGGCACATCGCTGGCAACCTCCCTTGCAATCAATAAAAACGTCGAAGACGCATTGATTCGCAATAGCGACGTCGTGAATTTTGTGCGTCGCACGGGTCGGGCTGAATTGGACGAGCACGCCGAGCCGGTCAGTTCCAGTGAGTATATCGTGGACTTGGATCCGAAGTCTTCGAGAACACGTGAACAACAGCTTGAAGTCATCCGAAAGGAACTCGACGAGATTCCTGGCATCGTGTTCGCTGTCGAACAGCCCATCTCGCACTTGATCTCCCACATGCTTTCGGGAGTCAAAGCACAGATCGGCGTCAAGTTGTATGGTGACGATCTTGATCTGCTTCGTCGCAAGGCCGAAGAGGTAAAAGCGGAGATGCAGGAAGTTCGAGGCGTACGCGATTTATTGGTTGAACAACAGACACTGATTCCGCAGCTCAAGATCGAATACAACCGCGACAAGCTCCTCGCTGCGGGACTGACGGTGGAGGATTTGAATCAATTCATCGAGACCGCTATGAATGGCCAGATAGTCTCAGAAGTGATGCAAGGCCAACGCACTTTTGATTTAGTCGTTCGACTCAAGGAGGATGCGCGTGAGAATCTTGATGTGTTGCGCCGATTGACCATCGAATTGCCTGATGGTGGAAAAATACCTCTGGAAGCGGTTGCCAACATTTACGACTCGCTCGGCCCGAACACAATCCAACGTGAAAAGATCCGTCGACGCATTGTCATTCAATGCAATACGGCTGACCGCGGACTGGTAGAAGTAGTCGAAGAGATTCAAACACGTCTCAAAGCTGTCAGCGCGACTCTCCCGCAAGGTTACTACTTTGAATTTAGTGGCCAATTCGAAAGCCAACAGAGTGCTTCCAAGGCCATTACTTGGTTGTTCGGTATCGCATTGATTGGAGTCTTTTTAACGCTGTATACCATGTTCCGCAGCGTGAATTTGTCGTTGCAAGTGATGGCCGCGATTCCGATGGCTTTCATCGGTTCCGTCGCAGCGATCGTCTTGACCGGCCAGAATTTAACGATTGCCAGTATGGTTGGCTTCATTTCGCTGGGTGGCATTGCTTCGCGAAATGGGATTCTGTTGCTCCAGCACTATTTGCATCTGGTCAAGCATGAGGGAGAGAACTGGAATCACGAGATGATCATCCGGGCTGGGCAAGAGCGACTTGCGCCAGTACTTATGACAGCGCTTACAGCTGGAATCGGATTAGTACCTTTGGTGCTCGCAGCCGGGCAACCGGGAAAAGAAATTCTCTATCCGGTTGCCACAGTAATCCTTGGCGGTGTGATCAGTTCGACACTGCTGGATTTCTTCGTACATCCCGCACTCTTTTGGCTATTTGGGCTTCGTTCCGCTCAGCGCGTAGTCGCACATCAGGCAGATGACAACTTTGATGAGGCGTAAGGCGAGGGGCAGTTTGAAATCCACCTATAAACTGGGTGGCAAGTGTGGCACGGGTGGCAAGTGTGGCACGGGTGGCAAGTGTGGCAAGTGTGGCACGGGTGGCACGGGTGGCACGGGTGGCAAGTGTGGCAAGTGTGGCACGGGTGGCAAGTGTGGCAAGTGTGGCACGCTCTGAGGTACGAAGGGCGTGGTGGATCGCTAGAGACATTTGCCACACTTCCCACGCCCATCGCTAATCGCTTTGGGCGTGCCACACACTTCCCACGCCCATCGCCCATCGCTAATCGCTTTGGGCGTGCCACACGCTTCCCACGCCCATCGCTAATCGCTTTGGGCGTGCCACACGGTGGCCTGGCCTGGTAGTCTTCTGTCTGCCGCTCGCCTAAAAAAAGTCTTGGCACGTTGAGTAGGGATTCGATTTGCATCATGGTGTTCCCCTGCAACCATACTTTGCCGAGCCATGGAAATTAGCCGAGCCACGGAAATTAACGGTTGACACGTTTGTATTGCATCGAATTCTCCCGTGGGCCGACTTGATCTGTCCAGCTTGGCAATGGAATACCCGATGTGGATTGAAATTGGTAAGAGTCCATCAAGGCCTCCGCACCTGTCGCAGGAATGCGAGACATCTTTGCGATTCGCGAAACATTCCCTTCGATTGTGGAATCGGTTTCTGAGGAACGAAGTGCAAGCCATTGCTCAAGGCTCGAGACACTCGTTGGATAGGCACGTTCAACGAATTTGATTTTACGCGTAATCAAAAAATCGCACTTGTCGTTGTACAGGCATCTGGCTTCGCTCCAGTCGATGCAGGAACGCAAGGAGGGAATGGGTTGAGATTCGATTAGATCTCGAACAGTTACAGCACGCGACACGAGCGAAATCGCGTGTCCAGCATCGAAAATCGAATCTTGCATCTGAATACTAACCGGTTCGTCGGGACGTCGCGATAACATCGCACCAATGGCATCCGAAGCTCGAATGGTGCAGTTTCTTAACTTCAGGTTGGAACGCGAGTGGACGGCCACGTTTGCAAGGGGATAGATGATTGCGATACCCATTTTGCTTTCGAGTACGCTATCCTCAAGCTCGACCTGCGAATGCTGACCAAACCAAGCTATGGCGATGCTTCCGCCTTCGACACAAGTGCGACGCATCTCTAGATTGCCGCCTGCGACCAAGCAAACGCCACCAGCACTCCGAACTACCTTACATTGGTCAATCACCAATCGCGCTCCTGGTGCAACACCCACAACTGCATTCAATTTTTTGTCATCAAAGAACGGCGTTTGGGCCGAAGTGGTCCATTGGATCGCGATCCCTTCCAGCCTCAAATCCGATTCGGTACGAATGAAATAAGCTTCTGAATTCCCGCCATTGCTGGTTTGATGTGCAGATGAAAGGACTGGGCGTTCTTGGGAAGCACCCCGCAACGTCAGCTTCTTTCCTCGTATGGTGATCGGATCACATTCCAGATCGGCCCCAATCTCGATAATGTCTCCGTCGCTTGCCGATTCTATTGCATCAGCAAGCGAATCGAACTGTGATGAGTCTCGACGAATCCACACGGGCTTCGACGGCACAAATAGGTTCGATGGATTTCCTCCAGTTTCGACCGCGACCGTTGACTCGACGGACTGCGAATTGGTTTTCGATGGATCCGATCCGACTGCGAGGACGCTATTTGTCCCTGCTCCCCCATCGACAATATTGATTCCATTGCCACCGTTGCCAGTGTCGTTGCCATCTCCACCCTCGATCTGGTCATTGCCGTTACCACCGTAGATCTCATCGTCATCTTGATCGGGAGCAGAAATCACTTTCGGACCACCGATGAGCCAGTCCCCATGCATACCACCATAGAGGTAGTCGTTACCGAGGCCACCGTCGATGATGTCGGCACCGCCAAGCCCATCGATCGTATCATTGCCGTCCCCTCCTTCGATGCGATCACCGAAGAAGGTCGTGTCCTTTAAATTGGGATCATCGGTCCCTTCATCGGAGCCGACAATAGTATCGTTGCCGCTATCACCGCGAAGGTAGTTCGTTATGCCATCACCACCAGCAATGAAATCGTTGCCATCGCCACCCGAGATATCATCGTTGCCGTTGTCGCCATAGAGAGCATCATCGCCATCGTCGCCGGTGATCACGTCATCCCCTGCACCACCTTCGACAACGTCATTTCCTTCGTTGCCATGCAGAATATCCCTGCCAAGCTCACCATAGATCCGATCGTCACCTTTTCCGCCGGTTACGGTATCAACGTTGGCACCCGCGTAGATCACATCGTTGCCATCGTTCCCTTCGATGGTGTCGTCCCCGTCGTTTCCGAGCAGGAGATCGTTCCCATCGTCGCCGAAGAGAAAGTCATTGTCAGCTCCTCCGCGGACCGTGTCATTACCGCGGCCTCCTCGGAGCGTGTCCATTCCGCTGTCGCCATACAGTACGTCGGATTGGTCGTTTCCATTGACTTTATCATCGCCATCGTTCCCCTCGACGATGTCAATCCCGTCGTTGCCGTACAAAGAGTCACTTCCCTCGTTACCGATAATGTGATCGTTTCCTATACCCCCGTCGATGTTATCGATTTCACTTCCACCGTCGATTATGTCGTCGTCGGCATCTCCGAAAATCGTGTCGGCACCTTGCTCGCCAAAAATCGTATCGTTTCCTTTCTGGCCGCGAATGAAGTCTGCATCGGGTCCACCGTGAATTTCATCGTCTCCCGAATTACCGAACAGTTGATTCGGACCATCCGTACCGCCACTCACGGGGGACCAAAATGTAATGAAATGAAATCCATAAATCGTATCGATCCCATCGTTTCCTTCGATGGTATCCGCCCCTTCGTTGCCGAGAAGGACATCCGCATCTTCTTCGCCGAAGATCATGTCATCGTCAGGTCCACCTGCGATTCGATCAAAACCGCGACCACCACGAAGCGTGTCGCGATCGGTCGCTCCAATAGGAAGCGAATCCGCTAGTAGATCCATTTCAAATCCGTAGATCGTGTCGGAATCATTCCCCCCATCGATGACGTCATCTCCAGCTCCCCCCGAGATCGTGTCGGCGCCTACTTCCCCGTAAATCTCGTCGTTATCATTTCCGCCATCGATCGTATCGCCACCCGATCCTCCATAGATGACGTCAATACCACTGCCACCCTTGATAGTATCGAATCCGTTTCCACCATAGATGAGGTCGTCTCCCGTCCCACCTTCAATCTCGTCATCTCCAATGTCGCCATCGATCTCGTCGGCATCCCCCTGGCCGTAGAGTAAATCTCCCTCTTCGCCGCCATTGAGATAATCGAGCCCGACCCCGCCGTAGATTTCATCCACTCCGCCTCGTCCCCAAAGACGGTCATCTCCTTGATCGCCATAGATAAAATCGCCATCGACTCCCCCATCAATGAGATCGTCCCCGGCTTGCCCTCGAAGTGTATCGATGCCTGCCTCGCCGTTGATGACATCGGGTCCATCCCCTCCTTCAATGGTGTCGTTGCCATCGCCACCGTAAAGGATGTCTTTGAGGACCCCACCAAGAATGGTGTCGTTCCCACCCTCGCCATACGCCTTGTTCTTCCCGTCGCCGGTTTCGATGGTGTCGTTGTCTTCGCCACCGTACAGGATGTCATCCCCTTCCTGTCCATACAGGTTGTCTTCTCCTGCATCGCCCAAGAGCAGATCATTACCAAAGCTGCCGACCAAAATGTCGTCGCCGCCTCCACCAACTAGTTCATCTCGGCCTCGACCACCGTCGATAACGTCCGTTGCGCTTCCACCGTGAATGACGTCGTCTCCATCGCCACCTCTCAGAATACTGGGCTTGATAACACTTTCTCCCAAGGTAATGCGATCATCTTTCGAACCACCATCGGCCACGATGTTGCGAACTTGGATGGCATCGAACGACTGGGATTTGCCAAACGCGGACACAATCACTTGGCCACCGACCTGCTCTACCGAAAACGATTCCTCTTCAACGTTGGGTTTCACATTGCGTTGATGCGCTTCCGGACCCATAAACAAACTCAAGGTTCCTGTTGTTGAATCGAGTCCTGCCAAAATGGTCGGGGGTGGAGGCTCGTAGAATGGACAGGCAATTTCCGTTCGACCTCTAAACAATGTAACCTCGGTGATTGGCAGCTCGTACTTGAAGATACCTGCCTTCGCACGCGCTTCGAGCGCGACACCTAACTCGCCATTGAGAGCAAAACAACCCTGGCTGGATGACAAGTCGCGGCCTCTCACCTTGCCATCATTATCGTGATCGAGCAGATCGAGGCCCACTTCGGCAAAGACACCTCCTCCCACGATCAGGGATACACCCACGCCCAAGATTTCGAACCCGACGCCGGCACCCGCAAAGAGCTCGCCACGAATGTAGAGTTCATTCACATCGGCCCCCGTACCATCGGCATTGGCTCGATCGCTAACGTAGAAGCCTTGAAACAGATCAAGGAGGTCCTTGGACTTGGCATAAGCCGAAAAGCCTGCCGTATCGAGTCCTACCTTGAGGTCCGTCCCAATCTCCAGGCCTCCAAAGATACTTGCCAATATTCCCGGGAAAACGGGAAACGTAAAGTCGACCGGAAACGAAACGGTTACGTCCGGCAGATCCCATGTAAGTAGATTGGCCTCGTCAATGCCCAAGATCCAACCCATCGCACTGATCGGATTTTCAACGATCGGCATACGTAATGCACCTGGTGATGTATTGAGTTCGGCGGAAAGGTTGGGAGCTCCGCTTGGTCCGTCAAACTGACTGCGCAAATCGCTGCGTGCGTTCGCTTGCCCCAAAACGGCCGGGTCTAGCGTGCCTTGTCTCGCATCGAATTGAGGACTGCTAGTTCCGCCAAAGGTTATGTCTCCAAGTTGAAGCGAGAGCACCGATGCGGAATCGGTATGAATCGCGCTGACGATCCGGTTTATCGTTGCCAATGTTTCAACAAACTCCGCTAACGACTCAATCGAACGACGAATGTCGGAATCGCGTGGCAACGCTCGGGCAAATTCTTGCGCGAGACCGAGAATGCTCACTGGCGGATCCGTAAAATCCTTCAATACCGGCAATGGATCGGTCAGGAACGTAATCACATCCGAGAAGGGATCGAAGACCGTTTGGACCGTTTCAAAGAAAGGCAAGAAGACTTTCTCCAGCAATCGACCTAGATTGAGTTGTATGCCCTCGTAAGTGACCAACGGCGGATTGCTACCTCCAAATCCGATGCCATCAAATTCCCAATCGATTCGAAGCCCAGTCTGAATCGAGGGCAACCATTCGTTGACAACGGCTTCGATCGTGAATCGCAATGCCGCTTCGCCAGTCAGGCCCGAGGTATCGGTATCAATGAGTGGTCCAGTACCGATCTCGCGAAGGAACAATTTGTCGTCCCCACTGGGCTCCGTCAGATCGATCGTATACTCGGCATGGAATGCACTTTGGCCAGGTGCCGGAGCCGAGGCAGTCGCTTTGATCTCAAAGAAACCGAGTTTGCCCGTCGCTTCCCCGAGCATATCGATATCGAGAGTCAAACCAATCTGCTCTGTGTTCGTCTCGACATAGAACCCTTGCACGACATCGAGAACAAAGGTCACTTGAAAGTCATACGACCCGAAGACACTCAGCTCGCTTCGCCAATCGGCTCCGAGTGCAGGTAGCCCAAGATCTGTCTGCACCACTTTTTGAACATTGATCAGAGCCCCTTCGATGTCCAGTGTCAGTTTGAACTGCGTGGGCAATGATATGTCGACGTGCACAAAGTCTCCCGATGGATTGCCGACCAGAGACCTTAATGCATTTTCTATCGCATTCTCAACATCAGTTACTGTAAAGGAATTCAGTGCATCGAGGGCTGTGGTAATCGTCGCGCGCAGCTCGTCAATGAAGTTCGTGAACTGCTCCAGCTTGTCCCCGATCAGCGGATACGCTTTGCCCAAGACCTCTTGCGCTACCTTCTCGCCCACTTTCTTGAACCATTCGTCCAACGAAGGCGCCAAGGCATTCAAATTGACTTGCAGATTGATCCCTTGCTTCAACTGGGGAAAGTTGGGGCTGGATTGAAGATTGGTTGAATTCGCAGGGTTGTTGAGGTTATTGATGCGAAACGTCAAGCGATTTGGTTCGGCTGAACCTGTATGATCGGGAACTACTTCAAAATCAGCTCGCAATCGCCCTAACGTCGTTCGTTGGGGTTGGTACGTCGTGAGTTCGCTAACGCGAACTCGTCCAACACTGGTGGGGATCGAACTGAAGAACTGAGCGGGACTGTTCGGGTCTGGGCTTGTTAGGTTTTGAGCGATCACCACCGAACCATTGCGCAATTTCATCCCCAGTGCACCCGATGCACCTTCGATCCGCACGGGGGATCCTAGAGCCGGTGTCGCATTGACGTAGATTGTTCTTTCCAATCGCGATTGCGAATTGAGATAACTACGTGGCAACGAGCGAGCTCCAGGCGGTGGCGGTGGATCGAACTCAAGCCCTAGCAGCAATCGCGAAAAAGACGTGGCCGGGAGCGTGGCTTCTTCACCCACGAAGTCATCCGTGTCCGAAACGTTGGCATCGCCTGTGAAGTCGAACAGCGAATCAAAACCCAATCCCACATCGACCGTGGAAGTCTCTTCGGCACTCGCATCGACAAGCCACGAGAGAACGCCGTTGGCTGTGTTGTAGGTTAGATTGGAAACAAACTGAACCGCTCCCGCGCCTGATGATACAACGAGGTTTTGAACTAGATCCGGTACGTCCTGGACGATGCGCCGCGCGATGCCGACCGCGTTGTCCGCTTCTTCCACTGCGTCGGCCAAGGCGTCGACGATTCGGTCTTGCTTCAGCGGTCCAAAGTCATCGAGCGAGACTCCCAACGTAGCAACAGCCGCATCTCCTTCGGAGTCCCAAGCTTCCGTACCAAACAGGGCCTCGCTCAATGTATCCGTCAATCCTTCGAAGCTGACCTCCTCAAAGTTGAGCAGGTCCGATGCGTTGGTGGTCGTTTCAATGAGGCCACCAGCAATGTCGCTGACACTGACCTCTACAAAGGCATCGGAAGCTAGCCCGAACAGATTCCCCATTACCGACAAACTCGGAACTCGGAGCGACACATCGCCAAGCCACTCGATGGGGCTCAGCAAGATGGAGGTGATATCGCTAATCTTATTGTTCAATTGACGGAGTGTGAACTTTCGCACTTGGGTCAGCACATCTCCGAAGTTCACTGTTGTCGAAAAATCGCCAGACAAGACGGCGTTCGCAAAAGCTAAACCCAGTCCTCCGTATGCGGCATTGCCGGTACGCACCACCGCTTCGGTCCCATAGAACGTGCGGATGCGAAGGTCTTCGACGGCGATTCGATCGAGAAAGTCAACGTTTTCGTCGCTGAGGTCGACCGAGATGACAAAGTCAAGTGTTCCGGATCCTGTAATGAGCGATTCGGTGTTGCTCGTCAGTCCAAGCGTATCATCGACAGAAACCCGTGTGTCTCGCGATTGCAATTGCTGTTCGGGGAGTGCTTGAAGGATGGTAAACGTGAGTTTGTTGGTTGTGGCGTTGTAGTCGATGCCATTTCCTGTGTAGGGGAAATCCTGAGCATTGTCGAAGGCAGGAAAGCCTTCCTCGTCGCGTAGATCCTCCGTGAAGCCCGACATCCCTTGACCAACGTCGTACACCGAGCCTGTCGTCGCACTTGCTGCGAAAGGAACGGGAACGTTGTACGCGCTCGAGTTACTGAAGCTGCTCAGCCACGCTTGAAAGTTTTCCATCCCAGCGACCAGTTCTCCACTGGTGATGTTGTTGAAGAGAAAGACTTCGTCAAAGTTAGGACTAAACGTGATCGCAGGATCGAAGCCAAGCCAATCGCCGACGGCTTGCAGATAGGTCGAGCCGTCGAGCCGCCATCGACCGAGTCCCACATCGAGGTTGAACGTGGCATTGAAGTCATTGGAGCCAATGGTCGTGTCAAACAGTTCCTCGACTTCGAGAGTGTTGATTTCGGTCAGCCGGAGCGAAGGAGTCGATGCAGGTTGGCTGACTTCGATATCGAGACTAGCAGCCAGGACCACATCCGGTACGCTGGCTTCGAGAATCCCCAAGTTGATCAAGAAGGGGTGCAAGACCGTATCAGCCCGAATGGAACTGGAGAGTGCATAGTCACGAATGAAGAAGGTTTGTTCGTTATTGAGCGAAGGGTCTAGCGAGATGCCGAACACGTATTGAATATCGACGACGGCACTGAGATTCACTTCGATCCCGTTTTTGGTATAAAACGGGCTGGGGAGATCTTCGGTGTCGAATTCCAGATCGAGAAGGCTCAAATCGTATTGGCGCTGAACATGGATATCGAAGACCAGTTCATCGATCGTGCCATCGATCAACCCTCCCTCAATCGACAAGAACGCAGGGTTGGAACCTAGATGAGCGATGAGGGAGTCGGTCGATCGTTGGTCGATCGGGGTGTTGTTGAAATAGTCCTCGATGGGGTTTTCGATTTTTTCGCGTAGAGAACGACCATAGGGTCCCAGCAGACCTGGTGTGACGGCGGAGCCATCGCGATTCTTGATAGGACCGAGCGGTTCAGCAAAATGTCCCGATGAGTCGATTCGATCGCCTAATCCTGAGAGCCCCCTTGAGCCTTCGAGTAGGGCATCGAGATTTTCAGCGGAAAGCGAGGCATTGGTATACGGCCCTGTGAGTGGGAGTCGCTCTTCAAGTCTTTCGATCAGCCCAAGAAAGCGTTTTCGACGCTGGACACGGGCATTTTTCTTGTGTTTTTGTTGGCTTTGAGCTTTTGCCATGATTCGAATCTCGGAAACGGAAAGACAAGTAGGCTGTCTTCAGGTATCCAGTTCGAGTCAAAGACCTTTCAGGTACTTTAGAAAAAAAGGAAACATTTCTGAGACTTTTAGCAGCGCCCTGGAGTTTTGCAAGTGGAGCGTCGACCACTAAAGAGCGGCATATCGGCTAAGCATTTCGCTTTCTCACTCATCGGAATGGATGGCTTTAGCAAAAACACAAGGATCGAAGTCCATGGGCACTGGCGAAACTAACGCGATGGCCTCCACACACACGATGGTATATGAATTGAACAATCGCCTCCCGATTAATCGCTATGCTTACCCGCAACTGCTTCAATCTGCGATTCGGTGTTCGGTTCCAACCCCTTCAGCCAATCGTGATTGCATTTTTGCATGACTCGTGTCGCTACCCAATTGTGCGGAAGACGACAGATTCGAGCGAAGGCGAGCGCAAGGCCCATCATGCGTAGGACCCACAACCAGAAAAAGCGACGCTGAATCATTGCTCCTGAGGCAGGCTTCCGACGGCAGAGGATATACCAGCGGCGATGGAAGATCTGGGGCTTTTATGGTCATAGCGTGCACCGAATGGCGATAGTTGATTCATGCATTTCTGAAACGTTTTAGCAGTCGTGAAATTTGGCGTCGGTAAGCGAAATACTCTCGGTACAAAAAGTGGCGTGTGGCAACAACTCCCTCCCCGCGCGACGCGTCGGGAGTGGATTTGAGTTTTCGAAACCACTCTACATTTGTCTGATTTGCGTCCCGCGTCTTGATAAAAGTCGCCATCAATTTGGCCTGTGTTTCTACCAATTCCCACGTCTTCACACTTGCGTCAAATAGTCCTGCAAACATGATATCGTCGTATTGAGGATGGAACGCATTTAGAAATAATTGTGGTGGACGTGCGTCGTTGCTCCATATTTGGGAGTCCAAAAAAGGAAAATTGATTCGATAGCCTGTTGCCAATACGATAACGTCGATCTGTTCCTCACTCCCATCAGAGAATTGCACGACGTTGCCCCGAAGTTCTTTTACGCTTGGCCTGACCTGAACTCGTCCATGCCCAACTGCGTTGATAAGATCGGTATTGGGGACTGGTGGCTCGTCCAAAAACTTATGATCGGGTATTGGCAGTCCCCATTCCTTCGGATTGCCGAGTGCTATTCGAAGCGGCAGGATCGAGAAAAGACGATGGATCCAATGAGGTGCCTGCAATCGATAAAGCAAATCGGACCCAGCGTCTATTGGCTTGCCGAATAGAAACTTCGGAACAAAATAATGGCCGCGCCGCATGCTTACAAAGGTCGCCGCCGCATGCCTACTGGATTCAACGGATATGTCGCATCCTGAATTCCCGGTTCCCACAACCAGAACCCGACGACCTGCTATTTGATCAAATGTTTTGTAATCGCGGGCATGAAGCATCGTCCCATGGAAGGTCCCTGGAAATGCAGGTACGACCGGACTCCACAGATGGCCGTTCGCGATCACAATCCCTCGATAGCGTCTCGCTTTCTCTTCCCCAGCGACTGTCACTGCGCAGCCCTTGTCAAGCATTTGAACGCGATCGACAGTCTTTGAAAATCGGATTGCGTCATACAATCCAAATCGGGTAGCAAAGGCCTTGAGATATTCCCAAACTTGCGTATGGCTCGGGTAAGCCGGATAGTGATCCGGCATGGGAAAATTCATGAACGCCGCATAGCGTTTGGACGAAATCAAATGGGTCGACTTGTAAACGCTGCTATGGTTCGTACCGTAGTACCAGATTCCTCCGACGTCATCATTCTGCTCCAGGCATTCGCAGGGAATACCATGAGACTGAAACGTCTTGAGCACGGCCAAACCTGCCGCGCCGGCACCAATCACGCAGTACTTTTCCGAAGTATCGTTAGTCGAGAACTCTGTCACGTTGGCTCCGAACGATTTTGTACCATTGAGCCGCTCTGCAAAAGGATCGTATAACCATAGGTGTGAAAAACTTGCGCTGGTTGTACCCCTTGCCATAGCCAAAGTTCTTGACGAATCGATAGTACTCGTTGCCACCTGCATTGTGAACAATGGGAATAACGACGTCATTTTGATCGACAAAAACTCCGTCACGAATACGATAAGGCTGATTGGTTGAAATGAAAACGAAGTTGTATTTTGAATCGAGCGGAACGAATCGATCTTGATAAATAATGTAATTTGCGAGGAATTGGTCCGAAGCGTAAACTTCGTAGCGATGGCACCATTTTTGAAACGTTTCCCAGAGTTGGATGAACTTTTGGGCTGGCGCCAACACGACAGCCGTATTGATCACAGGCTTGTCTTTCAGATAGGCGTGCAACTTGTTCCAATTGTCTGGATCGAAGTCAGCTCGAGACATAACGACATCATGTATGCAAGTATCGAAATCTTCGCAGACAGCACGAAACGCGTCTTTGTCTTGATCAAACAGATGGCGAACATCCGATTGAAAGATCAAATCGCCTGCGTCTGTCGTCAATACCTGATCGTAACTCCGCTCGCGGAGAAAGGCCGCCATGTCTCGCCATAGCATTGTGCCAATCCAACCTTCCTTAACACAGGTGCGACATTCCACCCCTTGAGCTTCTAGTTGTTTACGTTGGGAAGCCGTGAGTCCATAGTCTAAAAAAATGACGTCAACATCCTGCAGGTTGACATTTTCGACCAGCGATCGGCACCAATGCTGAACAGCGAAATCCCCGCAATTCGCGTCGGACATGGAAATGATTGCGTGCTTGCGGAAAGTCATGATGTGATTATCGTAATTGCTTTCAATCCTAGCTGCTTTCTATTACCCTATTCAGGTGCAGATTTTTAGCAAATTGATAAGAAATATCCATGGACGTAAAAGAGTTCGACACTACTGACACCGATACCTGGGACTCGTTCGTGGAGCGATCGTTCAATGGAACATTGATGCACCAACGGAGGTTCCTAAACTATCACCCCACAAACCGTTTTCAAGATCGATCCGTTCTGATTCGAGACAATAATGGCGGCGTAATCGCAGTCTTTCCGGCAGCAGCGGTCGAAGAACACGGCCGTCGAATCTTGAAATCACACCCGGGTGCATCGTATGGCGGTTTCGTAGTGCGTGAAGACTTTGCGATGGTCGCCGACCAAATCGTCGAACAATTAGTACAGCATGCGAGAAAACACCGGTTCGATGCCATTTGGCTCAGGTCAACGGAACGAGTATTCAACCGTCGTCCAAGCGACGATTTGGATGCCGCCATGTTTCGAGCTGGTTTCCAACTAATTGGGCGCGAGTTATCAACTGCTTTCTTTTTCTTCCAGGGAGCGGACACAGAAAGCAGGTGATAACTCGCGCCCCATGATTTGGGG
>JBBRJI010000011.1:0-21618 GCA_038219625.1 Pirellulales bacterium
CGCTCGTGGGATTCCAACCTAATCCGAGCGAGGGCCTCGCTCGGCCCCACACAAACTATGACCTTTCCAGATTTTCAATTACCGCCATTGCTTACAAATGCGATGGATGGCAGAGTTGCATTCGCTCTGTCTTTGGCAGTCGCCGCAAGTCGCGAAACCTTAAAATTCTTTCGGACCAGCGAATTCCAAGTCGAACGAAAAAGCGATCGATCGCCCGTAACTCAAGCGGACAAGCAAGCCGAACAAGTTGTTCGTGCCATGGTGACGGAATCGTTTCCTCGAGACGCGATCCTCGGTGAAGAGTTTGGCAGTGTGCCCGGAAAAACTGAGTTTGAGTGGATCATCGATCCTATCGACGGGACCAAGAGCTTTATTTCTGGCGTTCCGCTTTACTCCACGTTAGTGGGCATGACCGTGGCTGGCCAGCCTCAGATCGGTGTGATTACCATTCCTGCGTTGGGTGAAATCATCATCGCAGCTAAGGGCTTAGGTGCTTGGTATGGTCAGTCCATGACACAACAGTCGGGCGTTCCGTTGACGCGCGCCCATGTCTCGAAACAAAGTCGACTCGAAGATGGTTTGATGGTCACGTCGCAGGCGGATAATTTTTCCCATCGCAAGGCCGAGTCTGCTTACCGCGAACTAGAGGCTGCAGCTTATGTATCCAGGACCTGGGGTGACGGCTACGGCTACCTGCTCGTTGCAACGGGCAGAGCCGAAGTAATGGTCGATCCGATTGTAAACCCATGGGATGTCGCCGCAGTCGCTCCGGTGATCGAGGAAGCGGGCGGCAGATTTTCTTCGTGGACTGGAGAGTTTGATATACGGGCTGGCCATTGCGTCGGCAGCAATGGTTTAGTTCACGAACAAGTGCTTTCCCGGTTGCGACCGTTCGTTTAACCCTGCTACGTACTCGAATAATTGATATACTTTGTAAAAACACCCCTCGAACTCGGTTTGTCACCTCTCGGAATTTGAATGCAGCAAAAAGTCTTTGAACATCGTTTATCCAACGGGATGGTCGTGCTTGGCGAGCCAATGCCGTGGTTGGAGTCGGTGGCTTTTACATTGCTGTTGCCTGCTGGCACACGAAATGAACCTAGTGACCGGCTAGGTCTAGCTGGAATGACTTTGGAAATGAGCCAACGCGGGGCTGGCCCTTACAGCAGTCGCGAACTGGTGGAACGATTGGATTTCCTGGGTGTCGACCGCTCAGACAACGTGACCACGTTCCACACTTCCATGAGCATGGCGGCCATGTCGAGAGTGCTTGAACCGACGCTCGAGGTTGCTGCCGCCATTGTCTTAGAACCGCACTTTCCAGAGGATGAACTCGAGGAAGCACGGCAATCCGCGTTGCTAGAACTGGCTTCGATCGAAGACGACCCTGCCCAAAAGTGTTTCAAAGAGCTAAAGCGGCTTCGGTTTGGTGACGTTTTCGGACGCTCCTCGCTCGGTAGTGAATCTGGACTCACCGAAACGACACTAGGAGACTGCAAGGAATTCCATCGAAAACATTACAACCCTGATCGGGCCATTATCAGCCTGGCGGGGAACTTTGTCTGGGATCAATTTTTGGTCATTGCGGAACGGCTTTTTGGCAACTGGAATGGACCACCTTACATTGGTCCAACGAGCGTTCACTCGATTCCTGGCAACTCGCATTTGCAACATGACAGTCAACAGACGCACATCGCGCTAGCTTACGACGCCGTACCCTACAATCATCCTGAGTATTATCAAGGGCGCGGCCTGGTTGGCATTTTGAGCGACGGAATGAGTTCGCGACTGTTTGCTGAAGTGCGAGAAAAGCGAGGCTTGGTCTATTCCGTTTCGGCATCCGCCCATTCGCTACACGATTGCGGCAGCGTTTTATGTTATGCAGGCACCACGGCACCGCGAGCCCAGGAAACACTTGACGTAACTGTGCAGACCATTCGGTCGCTGGAAAAGGGAATTGACCCGGCCGAACTGAAAAGGCTTAAGGCACGCGTTCGGACTTCGCTGGTGATGGAACAAGAGAGCAGTTCGTCACGCAGTTCGCAAATGGCGCACGATTGGGCTTATTTAGGACGTGTTCCATCCCGCCAGGAATTGTTGCAGACCATCGAAGCGTTGACCTGCGAGAGTTTGCTCAATCATTATCAAAATCATCCCCCACGTCGCTGGTCCCTGGTGACCATTGGGCCCGATCCTTTGGAGTTCTCTGATGCAGTTTCGTAGCGAAAAACTTTCCAACGGATTGGAAGTGATCGCGGAGGTTAATCCAGAAGCGTTTAGCCTATCGCTTGGTTATTTCGTCAAAACAGGTTCACGCGACGAATTGCCGGAGATGGCCGGCGTCAGTCACTTTCTTGAACATATGATGTTTAAGGGAACAGCTCGACGTACCTCCGAAGATGTCAATCAGGAATTGGATGACCTCGGCTCGCAGTCCAACGCGTACACCAGCGAGGAACAAACCGTCTATTACATGAGTGTCTTGCCAGAGTTTCAGCATGCAGCTTTGGACCTGCTGAGCGACATGATGCGACCTGCGCTTCGCGATGAAGACTTTCAAACGGAACGCCAAGTCATTCTGGAGGAAATCGCCATGTATGACGATCAGCCACCTTATGGCGCAATGGAAAGGGCTTCAGAAGCCTATTTTCGCGACCATCCCTTGGCCCGCCGTGTTCTCGGTACTCGCGAAACAGTCAGCGAACTCGATCCTGAAGCGATGCGAACCTATCACTTAGCTCGCTATGCTCCCGACAATTTGACTTTGGTCGCTTCGGGAGCCGTTGATTTTAATGAATTGCTCAAATCGGCGGAAGCAATGACGAGCCATTGGAAGCCATCGCAAGCCAAACGACAGTTGCTAACGCCAACTTTTTGCACCGATCAGCTTTCCATGGTTCATCCCCCGGCCACCCAGCAATACACGCTTCAGTATTCGCCGGGGCCAAGCTACTGCGATGACGCGCGATATATCGCCCGTATTTTGGGGACGATACTTGGAGACGATTCGGGCAGTCGCCTCTTTTGGGAATTGGTTGATACCGGGATGGCAGAAACCGCCGCCACGTTTACACAAGAGTTTCAAGAGTGCGGGTTATTCTGCACCTTTCTCGCGTGTGCTCCCGAGCAGCATGATGAGAATTGGGAAATCATTCAGAAGGTCCTTGGTCAAGGGCGTGAAGTACCCATTACCGCACTCGAGCTGGAATTAGCCAAGAACAAAATATGTTCGGGTATGATTTTAGGTTCCGAGCGTCCAAGCAATCGGTTGTTCTCCATTGGAAATGCATGGACGATACGACGTAAGTACGAAACGATTTATGAGGCTTCGGAACACTACCGCCAAGTGACGCAAGACGAGGTCCAGCTTGCATTTGAAGCATTGGCAAACCGAACCAGCGTGACGGTCAGCGTCGGACCAGAGGCAGAATAGAAGATCGCATTGTCGCCTTGCGCTCCTAGGCTGTGAAACTATTGGCCCGACGCGTGTTCTAGCGTTGGCAGGCGAGAATAGGATTAGGAGTACGAGTAGGAATGAATCTTGACGCCGTTCGAAATCGAAAGCCCGCTCGGCGGATGATTGAAATTCCTGAACCCGTAATGCGGGCTCTGTCCGAAGGGCTTGTGGCCACCAAAAATCTTCCGGAATGGTTGGCTTGTGAACGCCAAAAACTTCTGGCCATCATTTGCAAACAAATTGGACTCGATGACAACGACCGTGCCAGTTTCTGTTGGACGCCTGAGCTTCTAAACCAGTCGGCACTCAAGCAATCGTTTGCAATCGGCCGTTGGCTTTCCGAGCGTATCAAGATTGGGGACGATGCTTGGCGTTTGCTTTCTACTCACGAAAGCGATATCGTTCGCGAATGGACTGCAATTATCGTCGGTTCGAAAAATGACATGACGTTTGCACGTAAACTTGCTTGGATCAAGCTGTTTGCGGATGACGCACATTCTGGATTGCGAGAGATCGCTTGGTTGGCCTTGAGAGCGGACGTTGTTCGCGATCCGGTTTCCGCGATCCAATGCTTAGTGCCCTGGACCGGCAGTCGCAATGAACGGCTTCGCAGGTACGCGTCCGAAATCACTCGCCCCTGTGGAGTGTGGTGTTCGCATATTCCAATGCTTAAAGAACAACCCGAATTGGGTTTGCCCATTCTCCAACCCTTGCTTGCCGACGATTCGAAGTACGTCAAGAATTCGGTCGGCAACTGGCTTAATGACGCTAGCAAATCACGACGGGAATGGGTTCAAGCCACGACAACGAGTTGGTTAAAAAAATCGGCTTCGCTCGACACTCAATACATCGTAAAGCGTGCCTTGCGTACCATTGACAAGAAGTGAATTGACAAGAAGAGGTCAGGCGGGTCAGGCTTCTTTATCTAAAGGCCGAATTTACTTGCTTGCATCCTTCTCAATTATTGTCGCACGAACATTGTCTCGATGGAGGCCATGGTAGATTCCAAATGATCCAAGCTCGATCGCGATAGCGTTGGAACTATCGACAAGAAACTCGCTGCGACCAAGAATGAGTTCTCCCAGGTATGGGTCAATTCCAACAAGCTCAGCAGCCCAACGGCCAGGGTAAGTGTGAGGGAATTCAAAAGACTCTTTCGAATGATACGATTTGAATTCCGTGCTAATGACGGCACCCTCGGAATGGCTCAGCCTCAGTTCATTTGGAAAGATTGGCAAGCCATCGAGAGAGCATTCCACGTTGACATTAACCCCCGACTCAAATCGCACATCCGACAGTGTAATTTGGTCGCTTGTTATCTCGGGTGCGTATATCTTGGCCCAACCCAACTGTGGATTTTGGATAATGCAAGTGTCTGGATTGAGTTCAGGCAGGAAAACGCTTAGCGTTTCCACCAATTCACCCGTCGTGACTTTCGAAAGGAGTTCTCCCTTGCGAATGAAGAACATGTTCGTACGATGATCGCCATTATTCCAATTGGTAGATAGCTCCGAAAGGCCTGCTTTAGCCGTCGTCGCTCGCTCTTCATCGCCAAAAGGGTCCATTTCAAACTGCTGCATTACTTTTAGGAAGTGCGCTCGTTTATGGAGATCATTTATGTTCTTCGTGCCAACAGTACCGACTGCATAGTCGATGACCAGTTCCCTAGGTCTGAGGAAAACCTGCTTTGGTCCGCTTCTGAATCACCAACGACCCTCCCCTTGAGGCTAAAACCATCCACTAATTCGATTTGGAGATGCAGCAAGTCCAACGGAATTCCGTCCTCGTTCGAGCGAGACCGTCGGTGATAGTACACACCATCCGATGTGGACCGAATTGAGAACGCATCCAAGGACATTTGACTACGGAATTCAAATTTGCCTTGTGCATCACAAACATGCTGAGACTCTTTGCCACGGTAGAATCTAAAATCATTGACTTCTGCTTGCAAATCGAATTCGGTTACCGGCTCACCTCGCTTGTTGACCACGCTTCCACGAAGCAAACAGGGAACCAAATCAAGCAGGATTGGATCTAAACTTAGATTCTCTTTTTTTAGGTCAATGCGTTTTTCGCTCCAGCCTTGTTTGCCAATGAGAAGGGTAGAGTCGCCTGCGTCGTCAAAGTAAAAAACGAACCGCCCCATCTGGTCCGTGGTTTGCTGTCGCTCAGGGAAACTCGGGAAGCTTGAGAAACTTCCACATCCACAACAGCCAAAGAATTTTGGCTTCGGCGTCCATGACTGCGAAATGGCACAGCCAGCTATCGGCTCACCGGTTGAGCTACAACATACGCGACTTTCTATGCGCCTTGCCCTGGTAAGTGGAATTGACGATGCTTCGCCAAGATTGAGACCATGCGTTGAGACAACACCGATTTGGTACTCGCGATGGACCGCCAAAATGTCCTGGCCTAGTCGAACGTTTCGCAAAAGGAATCGACCTTTTGAATCTGTTCGAACTGCAAAATCGTCCTGAAAATCTCCGCTTGAAACCGTAACACCTTGAATTGGCATTTTTTTCTCAGCATCGAACACAATCCCTTCCACCTCCATTCCTTGTTGCATCCGAATCGTCAATGTATGCGATAGCTCTGGGAGGAAAAGCTCTTCGTGATGGGTTTCATCGTATCCACCGTCCAAATCCAGAGACCTTACTTTTACCGCCAGTCGACAGCATTCCGGGATTGTCAGTACAAGCGGACCATCTCCCTGATGGTTGGTCCAATCTCGAATATCCGACGGGTCACTCGAGTACCAGTCGTCTGGTTTGGAATCACCAGTGATGATCCGAACTCGGTATTCAAATCGAATAAGTGCCTTTCCAGAAACCTGATCGACAACTTGTATGTAGACATGTGTGCGATAGTAATTGCAATACTGCAACCAGCCAAACATTGCCATTGCGCATGCGATCATTAGGTACATTAGCGCTCGTAAACCAAATCGAATTCTAGGTAAATGAAACATGCCTTGGTCCTATGAAATCGAAAGCAGCCGATCCAAAGGTCCAAACTAAAAGCAATCGATGTTCCAAACACCTGGCAAGCTGAGAAATAAATCCAAGTTCTAAAAAGACTGAGAAAACTAAGCTATTCCGAACCATGTGCGCCTTTCTTTATTGTCGAGCATCCGGATTGCAACACTAAGTTGACTCTCAAGGTAGCGAAGCCGCCGACCGACGCGTCATGAAATAGCGAATACACTTCAAACGCCCTTCGTAACCTCAGAGACGTACCACACGCGAAGCGTATCACGCGTGCCATCCAATTTGCAGGTAGATTTCAAACTGCCCCTCGCCTTAGTCCTCTTTAAGCAACTCGTCGACAAGTTTTTCGATCGTTTTATCCACGGTAGCGCCCTCCCAGTTGAGTTCGCCCTGCCACCAAAATCGTATGTAGCCCTTCTTGTCGATGACGTAAACGGTGGGCCACATGGTGTTGGACCAAGCGTCCCAGTTGCTGCTCTTGACATCGATAAGCACTGGAAACTGGAAGCCCCTATCCTTGGCCGCGTTCTGGACTTGCTTCACATCGCGTTCCAACGATGTTTCGGGCGTCTGAATTCCGATCACGCTAACTCCGCGATTGGTCAACTGCTCGTGCCAGCGATTGTAGTGACCAAAATTGGCAATGCAGTTGGAACATTGGAACGCGTAAAAATGGAGCAAAACCACCTTGCCCCGATTCTCGTCGAGTTTGGTCGCCGAACCGCCAGCCCAATGGCCACTTTCAATTAGCTCTGGAGCAAGTGGATAAATCCGCGTCAGCTTCATCGTATCAAACGGAGTGCCCATCAACTTGCTGAAAGCAACTTTTTGAGGCTGCGTCAAAGTCTCGGCAATGCCCTTGGCTTCTGCCTCCTTGGCTGCCTGTGCCTCCTCCAGGAGTTTCTTGTCCTGGGCTTTTGATCCTTGCAGTTTTTTGCCTACCCGATCGGTCGCAGAGTACAAGTCATTAAGTCGCGTCGTTTGCGTCTTGGTAAGCCCCACTGCCTTGCTGACATCGGGTCTAGCAAAAATGCGTGTTCCCTGCGACTGAAGTTCAATTTGCTTGAGCCGCTCTAGTTTTTCTGATGAAACGTACTTAACCAACAATGGAATGAGCAACTGTTCTTGATTGGCGATGATCTTGCGCTGCTCGGCTTCTGGTTTAATGCGAGCTCGCCACCATGGCCCATCAATCTTTGCTAGTTCATCCAAAAAGGACGTCAGCGAGTCTCCTTCCAGGTGCAGTTCCTTCTGAACCTCTGGCGTGTGCACCAGTTTGAGTAGATTCTGCGGTACCGCCGTAAGATCGGCAGAAATCGCTTGCAAGGGACTTGTGTCCGCCGCCAAAGAACTGGTAATGGGGCAAATCGCAATCGCAACGGCAAAAAACCTTGCAATGTACTTCATCGTATCGAGTGCCTGGAACATTTAATACCAATCCTGTTACTGCGTATTGCTTATCGCGAAAGTGCTTGAAACTGTTCGTTGGCATGCAAATAGTGTTCCAAGCCGTTACGATTGAAAAACGCCACAAAAAACCGTCGATTTCCGTTCCGTGTTGCAAATTGCTTTGCGGCTTTCCATGTCGCTGTTCGATTTTGCAGGCACCCTTCGCCTACCTCCAGCAAAGTCGCCCGTCTCCAGCAAAGCCACTTGAGACGCGTTCACCACCGCATTTCTTACTTGGATTTTTTTCCACTTGATTGAAGGGGAGCACTTTGAAGTGGAGCACTTTGAGAGACGGACCGGAAAAGCATAGCCGATATCACCATGCCTTGGATCCATTCAACGGCAACCAACCAAAGGTAGACTGCGTGATGTTGGTAGAAGGTGGACCGAACACTATGCTCGGCGAAGTTCATACTGCTTGTCAAATGAGCATGCCAAAGCGTTAGGAACAGAATATTGGCGGCAAGCGTTGCAGTCAAAACGCCCACAGAAATGCTTTGCAATCGAATGGACTCAATCCCAAGACAGGCAAGAAACGCAACGGACAATCCGTTGTGGATTCGGCTAACTTTTTGAGTGATAAAGCCTTGTTCCATGCTGCCGATCGCTTCGGTTCCAATCGGAACTACGACCGACGCATAAAAGAAAATGCCTCCCCACCAAGTAGCCCAAACCAAGAGGATGAAAAGTCTCCAGCTTGGCGTTGCGAGGTCGGCTAATCGAATCACTAACTATTCGCTCTTTTCAAAACGATAAATGAATTCACCACGCGAACTGTCTCGCATGTAATATATTTCCCCGTTTTGGTCTTCTCCAAACGCCACCACTGGAACCCCCTTTTCAATGACTTGCTCATTGCGAGGGGCTTTTCCTGTGGATTGGTCGTAGGTCAGCGCCCATATGCTGCCTGTAACATAGTCTGCGTAAATGTACTTGCCCTTCAACTGAGGAACACGGTCCGAGTTATAAACCCGACCGCCGGTAATCGACTTGCCCGCGGTATGGTCATATTCCCAAACAGGTTCGATCGGTGCCGAAACACCATCGACCGCAGGGCGGTTTCCAAACGGATGCGTCCCTTCGCGATTGCTCCAACCGTAGTTTCCACCCTTGGCGATGACATTGACCTCTTCGAACAATTCTTGCCCGACGTCACCGCACCACAAGCGTCCAGTCTTCTTATCAAAGCTAATTCGCCAAGGATTGCGAAGACCATAGGCGTAGATCTCTGGACGTGTTCCTTGAACGCCAACCAAAGGGTTGTCTGCTGGGATTCCGTAAGGCAAACCGCTTGACTTGGAATTGACATCGATGCGGAGGATGGAACCAAGCAATTGATCGCGGTTTTGCCCATTTGCATTCGGATCGTTGCGGAGGCCACCGTCTCCAAAGGCTATATACAAAAAGCCGTCCGGACCAAATTCAATGGATCCGCCATTGTGGTTTTGGTACGGCTGGTCGACATCCAACAAGATTTCTTCGGATTCCGGATCTGCCTTGTTCGAGTTGTCTTTGGCCATGCGAAATCGAGAAACGATCGAGTGATTGTTTTCGCGTTTGGTGTAGCAAACGAACAGTTCGCCATTGTCCTTAAACTTAGGATGCAATGCCAAGCCCAACAGGCCTTGTTCATTTGCGCCTGGATCCCACCAGCGATTCACCTTTGTGGAGATATCAAGGATCAAATTGGACTGTTGGACGTCGGGCTTGTTTTCAAAGGTAAAAATCCAGCCTCTTTGATCGATTGCAAACAATCGGTTGGAGTCCCCCTTGGCATAGGAAAGTTCCAAGACTCGCAGCGGCTTGTTCGGATTGCCATCCTCGTCCATCACATCCCAGCCTTGCCACTTTAGCTTGGGGAATGCGAGGGTACTCTTAGTCGCCAACACGCCATCCACGGGCTGCGCGACGGGGCGATCTTGCGGCAGCTCTCGCACTTTGATGTTCCTAAAAGAAACCAAGTTTCCATGGTCTTGCAAACAGATGTGACCTTCGCCCGCAGCACCGAAGCCGGGGAACTTAGCGAACTTGCTTTTTGCAACAAGCTCTTTCCATTTTTGGTCCCCTAACTTGAACCGGTAGTAGAGCGCACCATTCATGGAAACCTCGCACTGATTTGGATCAATGCGAAGAAAGAGCTGATTCCACTCTCCAGCAGGACGAGTGGCATCGATTATCCCCGTCTCTTTGACCCAACTCGGTGCCGAGGGTTTGACCAGTTGATAGAGCCATCCGGACTTCTCTGGGTCATGACCAGCCACGTTGTCTTGAATCTGAATTTCAGGTCCGCTGTTCCAAGGATTTGGATTTTCCTCAGTGACGTGGAACATCAATCCACTGTTTCCGCCTTCCGAAATCTTATACTCCAACATCAGTTCAAAGTACTTGTACTTGTTCTTCGTAACGATGTCGCCAGCGGCCTTGCCTTCTCTAGTCAAGACGCCATCGGAGACTTTCCAGCCATCGGAGAGCCCTTCCTTTTTGTAATTGCGCCAGCCGTCGGCCGATTTGCCGTCGAATAGGAGTTGCCAGCCGCTCAGTGATTCAGGCCGGGTCAAGGTGTTGGGAGCAGTCTCCGCATAGGCCGATAACGGAACAGTACCAAAACTACCTATTGCGATGAGCAACCCAAAAAGGCTACGCGACTTTGCAAATGGCATGAGAGAATTCCCCAATAATGGAAAATGGAATGGAAATGGAAACCGAGAGGCGTGTCTGGGTGAAACACGATACTAAACTGTGGTTGCTTCCCGGTCAATCACCGGGAAATCTTGCCCCAAGGCGAGGGGCAGTTTGAAATCTACCTATAAACTGGGTGGCACCGGTGGCACGCTCTGAGGTACGAAGGGCGTGGTGAATCGCTAGAGTCATTTGCCACACTTCCCACGCCCATCGCTAATCGCTTTGGGCGTGCCACACGGTGGCCTGGCATGGTAGCCTTCTGTCTGCCGATCGTCTAATTTCCAGAATCCTACCTCCGACTTGTGCACACGCCGATCTTCAAAGCTGCAATCTCCGATGATTCTGCCACCATCATCCTGCCATATTTTCGATACGATTGACAGAACGATGGTGGCAGAGTGAAAAATCGCCGCTTGAAACTATTTGCCCTGCATGGCGGGAAACATCTCGCGGGCCATTTGGATCGCAGCAGGTCCCACCAGGACTACGAAGACGCCTGGAAATATGAAAAGGACCAACGGGAAAATCAGTTTCACTGCCGTCTTTGCAGCTTTTTCTTCCGCGATCTGCTGACGCTTGATCCGCATCGACTCGCTCTGAACTCGCAACGCTTGGGCGACTCCAGACCCGAATTTGTCCGCTTGTATCAAAAGCGAGGCGAGCGTTCTGAGATCCTCAACCCCTGTTCGATAACCCAAGTCCTGTAACACCGAGGCCCGAGCCCGCCCCATTTGAAGATGCAAGGTACTCAATTGCAGTTCATCCGAGAGCACGCGATACGAAGCTCGCATCTCATCGGAAACTTTCTTAATACCTTGATCCAAACCCAGACCTGCTTCGACGCTGACGACCAGCAAGTCCAAAGCATCAGGCAGCCCAAGCGTAATCTGTTTCTTTCGGCTCGACCGCATAAAATCAAGAACCAACTCGGGAAGGAAAAATGCGATGCCTCCTCCAAGTACGGCTCTTAGCAATACTGCGGACCCCAGCCCGTGAGTAAAAGTTGTAACCCCCCCAGCAAGAAAAACGCCACCCAACGCAGCAAAGACTTTGATCGAGAGAAATACGCCACTGGCACCTTCGGTCCGAAATCCGGCTTCCGCAAGCCTTGATTTCAACTTACCCACTTCCGCTTCGGTCTTAGGCTGCAAGTGTTTTGCTACCGAAGGCGAGGCTTGTTCAAAGACCCTCGCCAGCATGTCCTTTTTGGACTCTTTGGACTCCGTTCCCTTCCGCATGGAAACATTCATCATGTCCAAACGATTTTCGGCTGTCGCCTTGTCGTCGCGATTAAAAACATCCATCGCAAACCAAACAAACGATACCACCGCCAAAAACACGGTCACGGCAACGATGAGTCTGAGGTCGACGGCAGCCAAGATCAACACGATTTTCGTTCCTGCGGAGAGTTGAGTTGAGTTGAGTTGAGTTGAGTTGAGTTGAGTTGAGTTGAGAGTTGGGGAGTGTTGGAGTTAGGGGCTCACACTTTGATGTCGATGATTTTTCGGATCACCAGAGCACCCAAGAACTGCATCACGATCGCACCACCCAAGAGCCACTGCCCCATCGGGTCTGTAAATAACTTCATGACGTATTCTTTGTTTAGGAAGAGCATCGCTGTGAATAATCCCGGTGGCAAAGCCAAGAGTACTATTCCGGAAAGCCGGCCTTCGCCCGTCAACGCTTGAATTTGGCCTGCTAACCTATATCTCGCTCGAACGAGATTCCCAATCTTGTCCAAAATTTCCGCTAAGTCGCCACCGGTTTGTCGTTGCAGGATGACCGCGGTCGCAAAGAACCGCAGATCCAAGTTAGGTATCCTATGCGTCATCGATTCCAGCGACTGTTCCAGGGAAACGCCAAAGTTCTGTTCCTCAAAGCATCGCCCAAATTCGCGTGCCAATGGATCCGGCATCTCGTCTGCGATCAATCCAAAGCCGGCACCTAAAGAATGCCCAGCCCGCAACGATCGACTCAACATCTCCAGCGCTTCCGGCAGTTGCATATTGAACTTATTGATTCGCCTCTTCTTCATCATTTTCACCCAGAAAAACGGGAGGAAGAAAAGTATCAAGCCAGCAATGGGAGCGATGAACCATGGGATCGGAGCAAATAGACATCCGATGGTTCCAACGCCTGCCATCCCCATGCACAACAATGCGAATTTGGCTAGGGGTATTTTCATCCCAGCTTGCTCCAACATGACCTTCATGTTGAACTGCCGAGTCATCCACTGCTCAATGATATTCGATGTCCCCTCCATAGGACTGCGCAACATGAGCGACTCATCGTCGCCGCCTTGGCGGTCCTTTCGAGTTTGCTTCGTCAACGATGACAAGCGATCCTCGACAAGGGAAGTTTCATCACCGCGGACCATTACGGCAACGGCACCAATGATCGCGGCAACGCAAATTCCAACCGAGGCGGCAATTATCAATACAATCATTCTGCTAAGCCCTCATCATGATCCGTTGGCGGAAAGCACTTGCTGGCAATCGAATGCCAGCGGACTCTAAACGAGGCATAAATGAAGGACGAACACCAGTTGCCTCGAAGTAACCGTGTGCCTTTCCGTTTTCGTCGACCCCTTCTTGGACGAAGCGGTAGATGTCTTGCAATACCACCGTATCTTGCTCCATCCCCTGAACTTCCGTGATATTCATCACGCGGCGTGGTCCACCCTGCAAGCGATTGGCCTGGATAATCACGTCGACCGCCCCCGCAACTTGCTGGCGAATGGCTTTGATTGGCAGGTCATAACCGGCCATCATGACCAGCGTCTCAAGTCTCGCGATCGCATCTCGCGGCGAATTGGAGTGTACGGTCGTCATCGAACCATCGTGGCCCGTATTCATGGCTTGCAACATGTCCAGCGTCTCTCCACCTCGACACTCACCGATGATGATCCGTTCCGGACGCATTCGAAGTGCGTTTCGGACCAAGTCGGTGGCTGTGATCGCGCCGGTCCCTTCGATGTTGGCTGGCCGGGTTTCAAGTCGGACTACGTGCTCTTGTTGGAGTTGGAGCTCGGCCGCATCCTCGATCGTTACCACCCGCTGATCGTTCTGAATGAAACTGCTCAGCGTATTGAGAAGCGTCGTCTTTCCCGAGCCGGTACCGCCACTAATGACGATGTTCAACCGAGCCTTGATACAACCCTCGAGCAGCATCACCATCTCGGGCGTAAACGCTTTGAAGTTTAGCAGTCCCTCCAACTTGACCGGGTTGGAACCAAATCGACGAATCGAAACGCACGCTCCATCCAATGCAAGCGGGGGAATGATCGCGTTCACTCGCGAGCCATCCTCCAACCGTGCGTCCACCATGGGACATGTTTCATCAACCCGTCGACCTACCTTGGATACAATTCGATCGATGATTTGCATCAAATGAGCATTGTCGCGAAACTCAACATCGGTCTTTTCCAACTGCCCACGCCGTTCGACAAATATATTCTTGGGTCCGTTGATCAAAATATCGCTGATCGAGGGGTCCTTCAGCAAGAACTCAAGAGGACCAAGTCCCAGCGTTTCGTCGAGCACTTCGTCGACGATTTTGTCCCGCTCCGATCGATTCAAAAACGTGTTTTCGCTATCGCACAAGTGCTCGACAACCAAACGGATCTCCCGTCGAAAGGATTCTCCCTTGAGGTCGCCCACCCTGGACAAGTCGATCTTATCGACCAGTCGCTGGTGCATCCGACGCTTGATGACCTCCATCTCTTCCTGTTTGGATTGATCGGAGGTTCGGACACTTGGATTGGCTGGTTTCATGGCTTCCTGCGCACCTGGACTTGGTCCATCACGAGAACGAAAAAACTAAGTTTTTCGTCCCGAGCCAAGCAAACAGTCAGCCAATTGACCGACATCTCTGCAGATCTGCTTGGCACCTGCTGCTAGCAGTTCGCTCTCGGGACGAAATCCCCATGTGACTCCAATCGCATGTATCCCACTCCCCAATGCAGTTTTCATGTCTGTGTTCGTATCACCGACGTAAGCGATACGACCGATATCGACGGCCAATTGTTCCGCTAACCACTTTGCACTCGCCGGATCAGGTTTGCGAGGAAATCGTTCCGTTTGACCTAACACATGCTGAAATCGAACGTTTCCAAAGAAGTGCTGAACGCAACGCTTGGTGAATGCGTCCGCTTTATTCGACAGAACCGACAAACTCACCTCGTTCTGGTTGAGTGATTTCAAAAGCTCCTCGATCCCGTCGTAGGGCTTCGACTGATTATGCCAGCAACCAGAGTAAGCAGCCTCGAAGCGTCGCATGCAGTCTAATTTCAGCTCAGGCTGACTCTCGCATTCCGGCAGAGCTCGCTGAAAAAGCATCGCCAAGCCATCCCCAACGAGTTCCTTGTAAGCCGAAACCGGATACGTTGGTTTGTCCAATTCCGCAAGGACGCGATTGGCCGCTGCGGCAATGTCCTCCAGCGAGTCAAGTAAGGTGCCGTCAAGGTCGAAAATCACTGCCTCAAATTTCATCTTTTTTATCCAATGAATCGTTCGCGTTGTACATGCCGCCAACTAGGTTGTACGCGCGGCCAACTAGGGAATGTCTGTCGCGTTTTGTTGCCTCGAGATGATATCGTAGAGATCCAGGTCGTGCCTGCCAGCCAACATCGCAAACAACTGTCGAATGCTTCGAAACGTGTCGGACAATCCAACCCCAGCTCCCTCCTCGATATTCCCGCCTCGCAACCTATAAAAACCAGGCTCGCTCGTGACAAAGCCTGGGCAACCCTCCAACTGTGCCGGCCTGCCATCGAACAGCTCACCAGAAAGTCTGGCTTCGCGACCAAAGGTTAATGCCACCACAGCGTCGCATTGCATCTCAACCGTTGAATCGTCGTCCTTCAGGAATTTCAACAAATAGGAGCCGGCTTCGTTGCGTTGAATCTGCTCCACGCCAAGCGATTCGATAGTGACCATATTGCAAGATGGCTCATTGCTAATTGCATCTAAAGCTTTCGTAACAACGCGGCTGTCACGGAGTCTGTCCGGGCGAAGTATCCACGTCAAACGACCGTTGGTCTCGTTGCCGAACCGCGTCAAATATTCCAACGCAAACTGCGCAGCACGCATGGACTGGCCCAAAAGGCAAACATGTTTGCCAACAACCGATTTCGCTTCGAATTTGCGATCTAGCGGGGTATGGTACAGAAACGAATCTCGAATCGCACTTTCGCCGATCGCGAGGCCCCCGCCTGGACCAATGCCGGATAACCCTTGAGTCGCACCGCGACAATCAATCACAACGTCTGCTCGCGAGACCCATGCCCCTCGGTGGCGACCATCGACCAAGATACGAAACTCATCGTTGCACCTTTCTTGACGATCGATTTCGTCGGTAATAAACGTACGATAGCGCGAAACGTCCACCACCGGGCTTAAAAAATGAATGTCGTCGAAAAGCAAGTCAGTCTTTGCAAGTGGCAGCAAGTACTCTTCTGCGTACGTACGACCTGTAAAGACTTCGTCTGGCGTTCTCCGAACATACTCTGGGTTCTGCGCCGCGATGGCCGCATGGCCCATGGAAGTCGTGCACTCCTTGACCGTCACGTCCAGCGGTCGATCATGCCAATCCAGCATACGATGAGCCACACGTCGCTGTTCAAAGATCGAGACGAAGTAGCCAAGGAACCTCGCGTATATCGCCGCTTCAATCCCGACCGGACCAGCACCGATCAATGCGATCGTAGCTGGGGCTTCTACCTCGGGATCCCATTCCATTTGCATCACGGCAGCGGCACATCTTCTAATGCGAATTCAGCCGTTTGATCAACAACGCTGCCTGGAGCCCGATACATAAACTTGCACCCTTCCAGTCCCTTTTCGATATCGAAAAGATACGACAAACCAATCTCTTTATCATTCATGCGGGTAGTCGACCAACCCACATGTTCGAGACGCTTGTTATCTTTATCCATCAAAAACGCTTCATGCGTATTTGTCCAACCGCGAAACGCTTCGGCCGTCTGGTCTGCTGAATTAAGCGAAATCCCTACCAACACCTCATAGATATCGCGATTCTTGCGAGCTTTCTCTAAGACTACTTTGAGGTTACCAACCGTTGCGGTCTTCTTTCCTTCTTTCATCAATTCGTCGAATTCGAGCGTAGCTGGCTTTCCCGGTATCGACACGAAGACTTTACCGTTCCATCGAATGATCTTTTTTGCCTTTCGTTCTGGCAAAACGAAATTCAACGCGACCTGCAATTGAGAACCACCTGCCGGCACAAACTCCGTTTCCTCAGCATTCATTTTTGATTGCAACACTTGCCCGTCGTCGCAAATCAGTTCCATGGCTTCCATCGGAAATTTCACAAAGACAGGTACAAGTCGAGGCTCCCAAGACAACAGCGCCTGTATCTGCAATGTACTCTGGCCCGGATCCTGAAGCTGGTAGGTCTTTTGTACGGTCAACGGCTCCATGCGAAAGACCCCCGAATACCCCGCGGCCGCAATCCGAAGCGGGGCATTGGCTGCGCGCGGGACAAGCTGAATGTTCTCGCCGTCACCCCCATATACCGTCAGTTCTAACTGGTCGACCACTTCATCAAACGCTTCCCAAAAAGGAGTCGAATCAAAGTCCGTTACGACGTCCCGGTCCAAATTGGGGGCATCACCAAGATTGATGGTGTTACCTGTCTCTTCTGCAATTTTGGTTAACGCTTGCCGCCCAGTCATGCTCCCGCTCAACGTAACGGTTGAGGGCATGGTGAATTCTTGCCTTTCCAGTTTTTCAAGCGTATCGCGAAGGCGATCGATTCGCATTTTCCATTCCGCCGATGCGTCGGCTCCAATAGGGGGCAAAAACTCAATAACAACAGGACCGAGTGCAACCAGCTCCGCCTCGGCTTGATCTCGGATGGCTTGTTTTGGTGAGTCCAGATCGGATGAAAGCTTGGCAACCTTCTTTTCCAAAACATCCCGGTCCACTCTGGTTTTTGGGATTCGTTTCGGCCCAACCGTCAGGTTCTCTGCTGACTCTTGACCCAATGTCAATTGAGATAGGCTTTGTGCGAACGAAAAGATCGCAACGAACGCAACCAAAAAGACTAAGCTAAAGAATTGTTGATATTTCATCGTTCGGCTCCGCCATTCAGTGCGGTGGATTAAGTTTTCATAGGATCGGGACATGCCAGGGCAATCCGCTAGGGACGCATTGTACTCCAATCCGCATTTCGAAGCCCAAGAGTTCCAACTATCGTCAAGAACCCAAAATCAACCTAAGCGTTCCCAAGCCTGCATCCCTTTCACAAAATGACCAAGCCGTCTTGCTCATTCGAGCCATGATCAATTCGGCTAAGGTGGACGGCGAAATCTCCGACGAGGAACAAAAGAACATCCTCGGGCAAGTTGGTGACACAAGCCCCGAAACAATACAGTTCCTTCGAGCCGAATTTGCTCGGCCTCTCGATGTAGAAGGGTATGCTCAGTCCCTACCGGTCGGAATGGAGCAAAAAGCCTACGCAATTTCGCTCACGGCCGTTAAGCTTGATACAAGGGAGGAAGCGGACTACCTTCGTCAATTGGCCAAAGCCCTTCGCATTTCCCCGGAGCAATGCAACCAAATCCATCAGCAGCAAAATGCTCCACTGATGTATCAAGCATAAACAAAGTCGCAAGTGATCGTTAGCCCTTAAAACTATCTGGGATTTTGTGCTCTGGAAATTCCGGAAACACATAAATTTGATAGCTGTACGTGTTGCAGAATGCTTCCTCCGCCGTCAACTGTTCATAATTGTGTCCAGACCGACTATCATCGCGCGGTTCTCCGCGCGGCCAGGGGCTCGGCGAAGCAACGTGGCTAATTTCTCGGTGCGTGCCACGCTTGCCGCCACAATAGTGTCCAAGTTCGTGAATGATTACCGATGAAGATGCAGTACGGAAATTTGGAGTAATGTAGATGTACTTGCCTTGTTCTCCGCCCTCTTTTTCATCGAATTCAAAATCGTAGCCACCCCAATGAGCAAACGCAATTGCGGACTTGTCGGGATGATTTCCAGCCTGGAACAAGCGAAAGGAAGTGCCGTGTCGCAATGACATCGAAAGGGTGATCTGCATTCGCTGGTAGACCGACCAAACCCGATCGATCTGGACAACCGGATTGTCCGCGCGATGGACTTTAAAATGCCATTTGACTAAGCGGCGTTCATGCTCAGATGAGTTGTTTTGAAGCGTCGTGTTTGCAACTATATTAACTTATCATAGATTGTCGCCTTTCGCTCCAAGCAACTCCTGAATCGTACGAATATCGGTCCCATCTCACCCCCTGGGTTCTATGGACTTGTCGATTTAGTAACCCGACACGTGAGTGAGGGACGAATTGCGTCCACTCGCTCACGCTTCGGGTTTCCAAAGTTGCCCTATTTCGGTGAAACCTATTAAATCAACAGCCCGCTATCCCGATAGGGATTAAAGCAAGTAGCCGGGGGTCGCCACGAAGCGTCTCACCCCCGGAGAACGAAAGGACTGGCAAATGACCCTGAAAGAGCCCTGAAAGGGTCAAAGATTTCAGAATTTCCTCTCGAGATAATCTCGCCAAGGTTCACTCCGTCGATATTGCCGATTGAAGCAAAGGGAATTGCGTTCACTATAAGAATTCCAAATCCAAAACAATTGTCGATGGGCTATTGCGGAATGCCCCACCTACTTCGTACCATCGTGGTACCGAGTGTTTGGTTCCGAATGCCCTCTGTTTGCGACACAAAATGATCACCGACTATTCCTGTCTTCGCGTCCTATTTGGAGCCGCTTTCTTTGTATCGATATCGACTCCTTGGGCTCTCTCTCAATCCAGCGACGAGTCGAACGGAATGCCGCTCGTCTTTAGCGACGATTTTGAAAAGGGCCGCGACAAGTGGGAGACAACCGACGATGCGTCTTGGACTCTCCATGAGGAAGATGGCAAGAAATCTTTTGGCCTCAACAAACGCATTAGCGACTACCAACCCAAAGTGCGCAGCCCACACAATATCGCACTCATCAAAGACTTAAAGCTATCTGATTTTGTTCTGATTTTCAAAGTCCGAAGCACCAAAGACACCGGCAACCACCGCGATTGCTGTGCTTTCTTTTGCCACCAAGATCCACAGCATTTTTATTACGTGCACTTGGGTGCCAAGCCAGACCCTGCCAGCGGTCAAATCATGATCGTCAACGCCGAACCTCGACGACCGTTGACCGAAAACAAAGCGGAAGTGGCTTGGGATGACAAATGGCATACCGTGAAGGTCATTCGTGACAGCGCTGTTGGTTCCATTGCCGTCTTCTTCGATGATATGAAAAAGCCTCACTTGACCGCGACAGACAAAACCTTCGGAAAAGGGCAAGTCGGTATCGGTTCCTTTGATGACATGAATGATTTCGACGACGTTCGATTGTTTGGCAAGTAGTCTCAGTTCGTACACATGATTTCGATTGGCATTTCCTCTCCTTGTATGGGACCCTCCTATGAAAACGTTTTGGATGTTTGCTCTGTGTTTTTTCGGCCCAGGCCTCTGTGCTCAGGATCAAGTTCCACCCAAGGCTGCTACCCAAAAGGCACCAGCCGCCAAAAAAACGCCCGACAGGCCTGAACCAACCTATGCGGACTTCGTCTACGGGAAAGACTCAGAACGTCAGAAGCTTGATTTTTGGAAAGCTTCCTCAGATAAGCCAACACCGGTGGTGCTTTTGATCCATGGGGGTGGTTGGGTCAACGGTGACAAGACGAGTTACGGAAATCGACCGATCAAGTCGTTTCTCGATGCAGGTATTTCTGTTGCTGCGATCAACTACCGATTTATCGCTCAAGCCATGGAGCAAAAAGTGGAGCCGCCCGTAAAAGCCTGTGTGCATGACGCGGCTCGCGCATTGCAAACCATTCGATCGAAAGCCGCTGAATGGAATATCGATCCATCGCGGGTCGGGGCAACCGGCGGGTCGGCCGGTGCTTGCACGTCTCTGTGGCTGGCTCTGCATCCGGATCTCGCCAACCCTAACAGTTCCGATCCGGTGGCGAAACAATCCTCCCGATTGCAATGCGCAGCGGTCACCGGTGCTCAAACTTCTCTCGACCCTGTTCAACTGAAAGATTGGATCTCGAATTCCGTGTACGGTGGCCACGCGTTCGGATTCGCGGCCAAGGGTCGCAGCCGGGCCGAAGAATTCGACTTGCTGACCGAGAATCGGGAAAAAGTGCTGCCTTGGATCAAGGAGTACTCGCCCATCGAATTGGTCTCTCGGGACGATCCAGCCCTTTTCCTTGAGTACCCGAATCAAAAAACCGAACCGGTCTTCGGGGGCAAAGAACCTGACCCAACCCATTCCGCGATTTACGGGATTGAGTTTGCAAAACGATGCAAAGAAATGGACGTCGACTGCATCCTTTCTTATCCCAACCACAAGCATCCAGACTTCGATACCTCTGTTGAGTTCTTGATCAAGAAACTAAAAGAGTCGCGATGAAATGCCCCCGAGTTCCAGAAATGCCCCCGAGTTCCACTCGGGGGATGGTTACCATCTCTCTAGACGAACCCGATCATAGCCTTTTTCAAGCGAACGAGCGAAGGGCCTCGCTCGTCCACAACATTGTCGCCTTTTGCTCTGCAAAAGTGCGTGAACGAGACGCACTTTCGCGGAGCGAAAGGCGACATTCCACCGTGTTCACGAAGACGTGTCCGATTGAGAAGCATTCTCAAACAACTCGGGATGGATATTGAACCAGCGTGGTCGGTCCAAGTTCACTTCCATCGCGCGCTGCGCTGCTTTTGCATAGGCTAAACGTGAATTGCGGATCGTGATAGATGCCAACAGCACGTATTGATCGAACGGCTGCACAGGTCGACTACGTGTCATGTCCACAGCCATTTGCAATTTAGCGTCCTGGACCAACCGCTTTAGATCGGCGCCCGAGAATCCTTCGGTCGCGACATCGATCGCAGGCCAGGCTTCTTCGTTGTCCACTTGAACTTTGTCCGCAAACAACTGTCGCATCAAGCGACGACGATTGGTCGCGTCAGGAAGTTTCATTTCCAGCCAAAGCTCAATCC
>JBBRJI010000012.1:0-20724 GCA_038219625.1 Pirellulales bacterium
GATAGATGCTATCGTATTCACTGCCGGCATCGGTGAAAACTGCCCGAGCGTGAGGCAGAAGATTGTCGACTGCCTGCGTTTCCTCGGGATTTCGCTCGATTCCGACTCGAATTTGCAGAATCGATTAACGCTTCATTCGGGCAACAGTCGAGCACAGGTTTTTTGTATACCAACCGATGAGCAGCAAGTTATTCGCGAACTTGTCGAACCCTTTCTTAGCAAAAAATGACCACTACAACCAATGGATTTTCGGACGACGAAGGCCGACGAATCGACGCATATTGGCGCGCGGCCAACTACCTGTCTGTAGGACAGATTTATTTGCTTGCAAACCCATTATTGCGACAGGACTTGAAGCCCGAACACGTCAAGCCTCGGCTGCTTGGCCATTGGGGCACAACACCCGGCTTGAATTTCATTTATGTGCATTTGAATCGAGCGATACGCAAGTACGATCTTAACATGATCTATATCTGCGGACCGGGTCACGGCGGTCCGGGAATCGTCGCGAATACCTACCTGGAAGGCACGTATAGCGAAGTCTATTCGGAGATTACCGAAGACGAATTGGGCATGCAGAAACTGTTCCGTCAGTTCAGTTTCCCCGGGGGTATCCCCTCCCACGTTGCACCTGAAACGCCAGGCTCGATACACGAAGGAGGCGAATTGGGCTACGCACTTTCACACGCATTCGGTGCTGTATTCGACAATCCGGATCTCATTGCCGCAGCGGTCGTAGGGGATGGCGAAGCGGAGACCGGGCCACTTGCAACCGGTTGGCACGGCAACAAGTTCCTAAATCCAGTTCGCGATGGAGCCGTCTTACCCATCTTGCATCTGAACGGCTACAAGATCGCCAACCCGACAATATTGTCCATCATTCCCGAGGAGGAATTGAAGTCGCTTTTGGTTGGATATGGCTACGAACCGTTTTTCGTGGAGGGCAACGATCCAAGCCTAATGCATCCCGCCATGGCGGAGGCGGTGGATGTCTGTATTGGACGTATCAAGGCGATTTGGCAAGCGGCCCGAGTCGATGGCGTTGTTGGACGGCCCCGTTGGCCGATGATTGTTTTGCGCACGCCAAAGGGCTGGACTTGCCCGAAGGAAATTGACGGAAAGAAGACAGAAAACTCTTGGCGGTCACATCAAGTGCCAATGGCCGAGGGTAGATCACCGTCGCATCTAGCTGTCCTACGAGATTGGATGAACAGTTATCGCCCCCACGAATTGTTTGACGAGCAAGGTCGGCTGATTCCAGAGTTGCGCGAGCTTGCCCCCAAAGGCGATCGCCGGATGAGTGCAAATGCACACGCCAACGGTGGTGCCATCTTGAAAGAGCTGATCACACCCAAGCTGGATTCCTATCTAGTACGGTTCCAAGAACGCGGTCAGCAATTCATCGAATCGACCCATGTCCAAGGTCAATACCTTCGGGACGTGATGAAAGCCAACCTTGAATCGCAGAACTTTCGCGTCTTCAGTCCGGATGAGAACGCATCGAATCGTTGGGGTGCGATTTTCGAAGTGACGAACCGTTGCCTCATCGATCAAGTCCCAGCGAATGCGGAGTTTGTGTCCGCCGACGGACGCGTGATGGAGGTTCTCAGCGAGCATCAATGCCAAGGCTGGCTCGAGGGCTATTTATTAACGGGCCGACATGGTTTTTTCAATTGCTACGAAGCCTTCATTCATATTATCGACAGCATGTTCAATCAACATGCAAAGTGGTTGAAGGTATGCCGCCGCATACCTTGGAGAAAGCCCATCGCATCCTTGAACTACTTGCTCACGTCTCACGTTTGGAGGCAAGATCACAATGGTTTTTCTCATCAAGACCCGGGCTTCATCGATCACGTGATCAACAAGAAGTCGGAGATCATTCGCGTCTATCTGCCCCCGGACGCAAATACGCTTCTTTATGTCACAGAACACTGCATCAAGAGCAAGAATTACGTAAACGTCATCGTGGCCGGAAAACAACCCGAGTTGCAATGGTTCCGACCGGACGAAGCCGCAACGCACTGCAAAGCAGGACTAGGAATCCTGCCGTGGGCGTCGAACGACACGGATGGTTCGCCGGACATTGTGCTGGCATGCAGTGGCGACGTTCCGACGACAGAAACCCTCGCGGCAGTCTCCTTGATCCGAGAACACTTACCCGATCTGAAGGTGCGGGTGATCAACGTGGTCGACTTGATGCGATTGCAGCCTGAATCCGAGCATCCGCATGGGCTTAACGATGCAGACTTCGATGCCTTTTTCCCGCCCACCTGCCCCGTTATCTTCGCCTTCCACGGCTATCCTTGGTTGATCCATCGACTGACCTATCGCAGAGCATTCCACCCTAACCTGCACGTTCGAGGTTACAAAGAGGAAGGTACAACCACCACACCATTTGACATGCTGGTCATGAACGATTTAGATCGATTCAAACTGGTCTTGGATGTTATTCAACGGGTACCGGGTTTATCCGATCGCTCGCAAGAAGTTCAGCAGCGGATTCGGGATCGACGAACTGCGCATCGAGTCTATATTGAACAATTTGGCGAAGATCCTCCAGAAATTCGCGACTGGAAATGGAGCGAATTCTGACACTTCTCGACGATCGCCAGGATCTGGTTGCGGGGCTCCTACCACTAAATCGTTTAACGGCAATACCGTTCAACGAAGAGTACCGTTCAACGAAGCCCAATTTCGCAAAAACTTCGTTTAACCGTTAGCCGTAGGCGCACGTTGATGGTAGCGAGTACGCCTTCGGCTGACTGTTAAACAAATAATTGAACAGTCTTGCCGTTAAACACCGTTAAACACTGTTAAACACCGTTAAACAATTGGACAGCATCTAATGACAAGAACGAGGAAGAAGAAATGCCATCGGCAGAAACTACTTCTTGGCTTCGGGCTTTGGCGTGCCTTTTTTCTTGTCCTGCTTTGGTTTCATACCCTTTTTGTCGTTCTTTTGACTGTTATTGCCTTTTCCCATGGTCGTCTCCTTTACCTTGAGGCCGAAAATAAATCGTTATCGAACACCACCGTAATATAGCAGAAGTCGATCAAAACACGACAGATCAGCTGCCCAATTTTTCCTGGGTCACTGGCAAAACCTCAAATCTAGCAGGGTTGTTGGCCGGCAACGTTAGCTGTTAGGCGAAGAGCAGTTTTAAATCTACCATAAACTGGATGGCACGCTCTGAGGTACGAAGGGCGTGGTGAATCGCTAGAGTCATTTGCCACACTTCCCACGCCCATCGCTAATCGCGCTAATCGCTTTGGGCGTGCCACACGGTGGCCTGGTCTGGTAGTCTTCTGTCTGCCGCTCGCCTTAAAGGTGACAATCCTGCTTGACGGCACACCTCCACGGGGCCATGATCAAGGTCGCAAAAGCAGGCTTCCAATTTATTCCAACAACGTCTCATTTGTCTCATTTGTCCAAGAATTGCAACGTACAAAATGAAGACCCATACGTTCTTATTTATTGTTGGCGTCGCTTCGATTGTCTTCGGCTCACTGTTGTTGCCTACGCTGGTTCCGCAGGCGTCTATGGCCGCTGATCACGCCGCACCGGAAATCGGCTCGATTATTCCGGATCTACGCTTCAAGGATATCCGAGCACTGCCTCGAAGCCTATCGGAAATGGGTACCCCCAAAGCCTGGGTAATCGTATTCACGACCACTCAATGCCCACTGGTCCGACAAACACTGCCAAAGTTGGTCGAGCTTCACAAGACGCATAAGGATAGCAACGTGCAATTCGTTGCGATCAATGTGGGGGCCGAGGACACGATCCGAGAAATGGCTGCGCAAGCCATCGATTTCGATGTGCCGTTCGCATTCGTGAAAGACGTCGACCACTCTTGTGCAAAAGCCCTTGGAGTGCTCCGGACTCCTGAAGTTGTCGTACTCGATCAGGAAAGGCGGCTACGATATCGAGGCCGGGTGGACGATCAGTTGCGACTCGGCGGGTCGCTTCCCAAGGCGACTCGGCAAGATTTAGAGGAAGCGATTAAAGAAGTCTTAGAGGGTCTGCCGGTAAGCAAGCCGGAGACTGTCGTCGATGGCTGCTTGATTTCTCCACTCCCTAAACTAAATTCCGCCCTAAAGGTTCCAGAATTCCACGGCGAAGTCGATGCGATCCTTTTTAAGCACTGCGCAAAATGTCATCGACCAGAGAGCTCCGCTCCATTTTCACTTCTGTCCATCGCCGATGCCTCGTCCAACGCACTGATGATCGCCGAAGTCGTTCGCGATCAAACCATGCCGCCATGGTATGCCAGCAAGAATCATGGTGTGTTTCAAAACGATTCGTCACTATCGCCGGAAGAACGGGACACGCTGCTGCGATGGGTGGAGACGGGGTGCACGGCCGGAAACATTTCTGCAAGCAAGTCAGCACCGGACGCGCCAACGACCGACTGGAAAATTGGTACACCCGATCTAGTGATCACCATGCTCGAGCAGCATTCGGTACCTCCGACTGGCTTCGTAGACTACAAGTACAGTGTCTTGCCGTACATTTTCCTCAATGACACATGGGTCGAAGCGGTTGAAATCAAACCGAGTAACCGAAGCGTAGTACACCACTGCAATTTGGCTTTTGTCACCAATGACGGAGCAAGTGAAGAGACGTTTATTACTGGTTATGTTCCTGGCGGACAACCACTCGATCTAGGTCGATTCGACAACGCTGTCGCATTGCACATTCCAAAAAGAGCGGGACTCGGCCTGCAAATTCACTACACCACGACGGGAAAAAAAGAAACGTGTCGCATCCAAGTTGGAATACGATTTCCTCGCGGAGTCGTTCAGAAGAAGTTTCGCCATTTCCTGCTGGATCCACGACGATGGAATATACCACCCTATGATCCTGCCTTTGAGATTCGCTCAAGCCATTCCATGGAGCACGATGCGACATTGCTGGGTTTGTTTACGCACATGCATGTGCGAGGTCGCGACATGACGTTTTATTCGGTCGCTCCGGATTCCAAGAGGGAAGTATTGCTGCAGCTTCCTAACTACAATTTTGAATGGCAGTTGGGGTACGAGATCAAGGCTGGCGAGAAGCATTTGTCCAAAGGCACGATCGTGGAAGCGGTCGCTCACTACGACAATTCAGTCTTCAATGCCTACAACCCTGACCCAAGTAAAGCCGTCCGATACGGTGCTCAGACTGTAGACGAAATGTTCAACGGGTTTGTGTTCTATGTAGCTGATGATGAGCAGTTGAACCTAAAAGTCGACCCGAAAACGGGCCGGGAGCAAAAAGAATAGGCAATTCATGTCGAACCAAAATAATCGGTATCGCATGCAACTGATTTGTTGGACCATCGTTGCCATTGGTTGCTTCGGTCGATACACCCCTTGTCTGGGACAACTCGATCTCCATTCCGAAGGATACTTTCAGGAGAGAATCCAACCGATCCTTGCTGCCAAATGTTGGTCATGCCACGGCCCCAAAGTACAAAAGAGTAGCTATCGACTGGACGTGCGTTCGATTGCATTTGGAGGTGGCGATCAAGGTGAGCCACCCATTGTACCGGGACGGACCGATGCAAGTCTGATATTGAAATATGTCTCGGATTTGAATTCCGAGTTGGCCATGCCTCCGAAGGATAGTCAGCAACCGCGACTGACCGAGGCGGAGGTCGCGAGCTTGGCGGAATGGATTTCGGCAGGCGCGGTTTGGCCAGATTCTGCCAGTGCAGCCATGGAGAATCCGTTGGATTGGTGGAGCTTCAAGCCGATGCACAAGGCGACGCTACCAAACGCGGAATCCAATCCTATCGATGCATTTGTTAAGGCAAAGCTCTCTGACAACGCCTTGACGATGTCACCCCCGGCCGACCCTCTTACTTTGGCCCGTCGTCTTTATTTTGATTTGATCGGGCTGCCACCGACTCCCGAGGAATTGGACACCTTTGAAAGGAGTTCACATGTCGACGCTGAGGCGGCATTGGATCAGCTTGTCGAAAAGCTTCTTAATATGCCACAATATGGAGAGCGATGGGCAAGGCACTGGTTGGATGTGGTTCACTATGGTGACACACACGGGTACGACAAGGACAAGCCTCGACCGAACGCGTGGCCCTATCGCGACTATGTGATCCGTGCGCTCAATGAAGACAAACCTTACGCTCGATTCATCGAAGAGCAGATTGCAGGTGATATTCTTTGGCCGAGCACGAGGGATGGAATAGAAGCTCTGGGCTTTGTGGCTGCAGGCCCATGGGATTTCATCGGTCACGCGGAAGTTGCCGAATCGAAAACGGACGGCAAAATTGCAAGGCATCTCGATAGGGACGACATGGTTTCGAATACTATCGGTTCGTTTTGTAGTGTGACCGTTCATTGTGCACAGTGCCATCAACATAAGTTCGACCCGATCTCTCAGGAGGATTACTATCGCCTTCATGCCGTCTTTTCTGCATTGGATCGAACCGATCGTAAGTACCATCGTGACGAAACCCATCAAATGCGGTTTCTAACGCTCGAACGAGTGAAATCAGAGACAGATCTGGCATTGAATCAGATCGAAGAACCTCTAAAACGTTTAGCTGGCGAGGAGTATTCGACTCTTACCAAGCGAATCGAAAATGCAAAGAAGGCAACTGATAAGAATGCTAACAAGGGTGCCGAATTTGGTTACCACAGCGCGATTTCGTCGAAGCAGGACGACGAAAAGTGGGTGCAAGTGGACCTTGGAAAAAAGGGTGACGTTGATCGAGTCTCTTTATTTCCATGTTACGATGACTTCAACGCCATCGGTGCAGGGTTTGGTTTTCCCGTTCGCTTTAAGGTTGAAATAAGTGACGACCCCGAGTTTGAGAATGGAGTGATTCCATTTTTGGGTAGATCGGACGATACGACTACGGCAGACGTAAAGAACCCAGGCCTGCTGCCTATGGCTATTCATGGGGACAGAGAAGGTGGCAAGGCTGGACGTTTTGTACGTGTTACCGCCAGTAAACTCGCTTCTCGCAACCATGATTTTATTTTCGCCTTAGCGGAGCTTCAAGTGTTCGATCGTTCGGACACGAACGTCGCTTTGGGGCGTGAAGTGACAGCGATGGACTCTATTGAGGCAGCGCCGCGTTGGCGAAAAACCAACTTGACCGACGGAATCTTTCCAGCACAGACCAATGGCGATGTGAAAGAAACGCTCGTTCAAGAACGTGATTTACTCATCTTAAAGCTTGCAGACGATGCCACCAAAAACAGACGGCAGCAATTGCTCGCGACCAAGAAGCAAATCGAAGCCGACTTGAAAAAACTGCCCGAACCTAGTTTGGTCTATTCCGGTGGTATCCATAGCGGCAGCGGCACCTTCGCGGGTACGGGTGCTATGGGTGGTAAACCGAGGCCCATCTTTCTGCTCGTCCGTGGACAAGTGACTCAGCCAGCAGCCGAGATGTTTCCAGGAACACTTTCGGCACTTCAGTTTCGTCCATCCGTCTTCTCGCTTTCGCCCGAGCATCCGGAAGGTGAACGCAGAGTTGCATTGGCTCAGTGGATAACCGATCCAGCGAATCCGCTCACGTGGCGGAGCATTGTCAACCGAGTGTGGCAGTATCATTTTGGTCGGGGCTTTGTCGATACACCAAATGATCTCGGGCACAACGGTAGCTTGCCGACTCATCCTGAGTTGCTCGATTGGCTGGCCGTGGATTTTCGCGATAGTGGTGGTTCCCTTAAGCGACTGCACCGCATGATTGTTACCAGCGCAACGTATAAGCAATCGTCTATGAGCAATGCGGATGGCGAAAAGCTAGATTCCAGCAATGCGATGTTGTGGCGGCAGAATCGGCGACGATTAGAAGCGGAAGCAATTCGCGATTCCGTTCTTGCCGTAAGCGGTACGTTGGACAAGACCATGGGAGGGCCAGGGTGGCAAGATTTTGTTGTCGAGCATCCCGAACATTCGCCCCATTATGAATACGACTTGGCCGATCCCGAGGACGCGAAGACCTGGAGGCGATCTATCTATCGATTTATTGTGCGTTCGCAGACACAGCCTTGGATGACCTCGTTGGACTGCGCTGATCCATCCATGCGAGTCGACAAACGCAATGAGAGCCTTTCTGCGATTCAGGCTTTGGCATTGCTCAACAATGGATTCATGCTGACGCAAGCCAAGCACTTTGCGGAACGTGTGATGCGAGAATCGGACGATGTTGCAGACCAGGTGGATACGGCACATCGATTGGCTCTCGGCTTTGCTCCATCTGAGTCAAGACGGATTCAGCTTATCGATTTTGCAAGGATGAATGGGATGCCTTATTTGTGTCGTGTTCTATTCAACTTAAACGCTTTTACTTTTGTGGATTGAGTGGATTGGATATGCAATCGCGACGTTCCTTTCTTACGGATTCCGGAGGTGGTCTTGGCAGCATCGCGTTGGCATCCCTTTTGACCTGCGATGGGGAATTGCATGCAAGCGATTCGCCGGCCAAGAATGGTGACGCGATTGGGCTTCATCATCCGGCCAAAGCCAAGCGTGTCGTTCACTTCTTTATGTCCGGGGCAGCTAGTCACATCGATTTGTTCGACTACAAACCAGAATTGGTAAAGCGCCATGGACAGGCGAGCGACTTTGGGGAGCCTGTCGAAGCCTTTCAGAATGGTCTTGGGCCTTGGTTGAAACCGGTCTGGGACTTTCGACCCTATGGGGATTGTGGGAAGATGCTGAGCGACACCGTTGCGCCATTGGGCTTGGTCGCAGATGATATCGCTTTCGTTCATAACATGGTCAGCAAATCCGGCGTTCATAGCGCTGCGACTTTGTTGCAAGCGACCGGATTCTTAGTCCCGGGATTCCCAGGGGCAGGCTGTTGGATCAGTTACGGACTGGGGACGGTCAATGAGAATCTGCCGACGTTCGTGGTTTTGCCAGACCACCGAGGCTTTGGATCGAATGGCGTTAAGAATTGGGATTCTGCGTTTCTGTCGGCACAGCACGCCGGAACCATTATTTATCCTGGCAGATCGGAACCGATTGCAGACCTGTTTCCCCACAAAGCGGGAACGTTTGTCACCAAACAGGGTGAACGGCGATCTCAGGAGTTAATGGTAGAGCTCAATCGAGAGCATGCGGCAACGAGGGCGGGGGACTCAAGATTGGAGGGCCGGATACGCAGTTATGAGCTTGCGGCCAAAATGCAGTTGGCTGCGCCGGAAGCGTTGGACTTCACCAACGAGTCAGCAACTGCGATGAAACTTTACGGTTTGGAGCTTGGTCCGCAGGCTTGGGAGAAAGAGATCAACGCGGAGGAAGAGACATATCACTTCGGACAAAAATGTTTGGCTGCGAGAAGACTGTTGGAACGCGGGGTTCGCTTCGTGCAGATTTGGAGTGGAAACGATAATGGATTTCCGCGGCGGAATTGGGATTCGCACGAAGATGTCCAGCGCGATCACGGGCCGCTTGCCATGGGTATGGCGAGAGGCTGTTCCGCTTTTATACAAGATCTGAAGCAACGCGGGATGTTGGAAGACACGCTCATTCTTTGGACAACGGAGTTCGGTCGTATGCCATCTTCGCAAGGTGGCAAGGGGCGCGATCACAATCCGTTTGTCTTTACGAACTGGTTGTGCGGTGGTGGCATCCAAGGTGGGATGACTTATGGCGAAAGCGACGCGTGGGGCTACAAGCCACTGGACCGAAGCAATCCAACGCAAGTCTATGACATCCATGCCACGATCCTGCATCAGCTAGGATTGGACCACACGAAGCTGACATTTAGAAACAATGGAATCGATCGCCGACTCACCGACGTTCACGGAAGAGTCGTTCAAGAATTGCTAGCTTAGTCAAGAAGCAGATTGCCGCGGAGATTTGCCCGAATCCCTAACTTAGCGTTAACGATCTGCCTGGACTTTGGCAATTTGAACTAGTGCTCTGTCCAGATTAAAAATGGGGGGTAGCGGAACTCGCGAAGAGTTTCGGTGGTTGGGACGAATCCACGGGGATTTACCTCTTGATGTTGCCGAAAGCCTACGCGGCTTCCGCTACGCAAGAATCCCAAATTTTAGGCTGGAAGAAGCACCAATCTATTCTAGAGAAAAGGTAAATATCCCCTGAGTAAAACTCGGGGGCATTTCACTGCCCGTTGGTGATGGGGCATTTCTCGGTTGCAGCACTAGTGCAATTCTTTGCTATCATTCAAAAGTGGCGTAGGCATCGCGCGGCCAAAATTGATATCCTCCCGCTCATGATCTCCTTCATTGCCTTTGTTCATCCAAACCTCACGTTTCGTGGACCGCATTGTCGACCCCGGATGTTTTGCAAACTTGGTTCATTGCTCGCGTTTTCCGTTTTGGTTGCGGCCTTGGTTGTTGACAAGGTCCAGGCACAGCAACCTCGTTACGACCCAGCAGATCTACAAATAGACGTTTTTCCGATCGATTTGAATCTGCGAATTGTTTGGGGTGGCCCCAAATCTGCAAGCTACGTTGGAACGATCGAACTCGATAGTGGAGCGATATCTAGTACACGGCAACTCGGCATCGACCCATACGATCCAAGCTTCCTTCTTAACGACGCGGACGGACGGCTCGTCATTGACGATACGGAAACGCAATTCGGCGGCTGCGATATTCGAGTTCAAGCGAAATCGAACAGCCAGTTAAAAATGCAACTTCAAATCACAGATCCAGAGACCGGTCAATCGATCCTCAAACAATACAACTGGACATTGAAATTCCTTCGCGACAATTCCGATTTGCAGGAAATGGGGTTCCAAGATTGCCGACTCGCCATCGATCGTGTTCCAGGCGATCGATTGCGGGTCGTGACCAGTCGAAGCCATCTCGTTTACAATGCGGACGAACCGCTGAACATTCAGATTCAACCCTATGGGCTCGCATGGTATTCGACCACCGGAAACCTCGAGTGCTCGCTGGTTCGAGTTGACGATGACCACCAAGAATTTCGGAAATCAAAGACGATAGCCTTGGACAGCCGAGGACATGGGGAACCTTTCGATCTGCTCTCGGCGGCTCCGAAGGAGGAAGGGGTCTATGAGCTTCGATTCAAGTTCGAACCCAAGCGTGCATTGCCAAGTATCCTCATTCGGCATCCAAGCACAGAACGAGTTGTGCAGTTTGTCGTCTACAACAACATATCTGCTATGCCGGCACGCCAACTTGCAATGGCGCGCCCACAACACAGCCAAGAAGCCGGATCCGGTTGGCAACCACAGCCAGATATCCAGTCGAAGGCGTTCGATACACACACCCTCACAAGCCGATTGGCAGGCCAAGTCGATAGTTCGAAACGTTTTCCACTCCTCGACCTTGCCAAGTCAATTTCGGTCCTTCCACGCGAGTTCACGGTCCTTCCGCGCGAGTTCGCGAGCGATTCAAGGCCCGATTCCAATGGATCGATCCTTCCAATCGCACCGGGAGCCTTGGCAAGGACGTCCATCACAGGCTTGATGCCGGGGCAAATGCATCGACTGACACTTGGTACCTCGAACAACCAAACGGCTTTTCGAGTGTTCGTTTCCTCTCCTGAGTCAAAATCGAGTGAGGAAACTCTAGCAAACCAGGTCTTCGAGGTTTCGTCGACCCGTTTTATCGATCGCATCATCCATCCCACCGCCGCAACCGTTCTAGAAGAATTTGCAATTCTATTCTGGCCGAATTCTCGAAGTGCTCGGTTAGAAATCACCAACTTAAACGCGAGTAACTCTCTGAACATCCAAGCGACTCGTGTCGATGTTTGGAATGATTCGGCAGACGTTCGCCAACCACCCCAACAGGAGTCGAGCCAAGCGAGTTGTGTTTTGGAACTCAACTCGGCGAATGTTCGAAGCATGTTTGGCTCAGAAGCACTTACGATCACCGGCAACGGCTCTCCGGTCTACGACGATTGGCGACTCTTCTTGCGGTTCGCAAAGCAAATAGGAAACTATTGTAAGGCCAACGGATACGATACACTTGCCATGACGGTGCATTCGGAGGGCAGCACTCTATTCCCATGTTCCAAACTTAGCTCCAATTCGCGTTTTGACACCGGCACCTTTAGCGCTTTGGGGCGTGACCCGTTTAAAAAGGACATTGTTGAATTGATGTACCGAGCCATGTCCAGGGTTGGACTTGAGTTTGTGCCAATGTTGGAATTGGACAGTCCGATTCGGGAGGTAGAAGAAGCCATTTCAAAAGTTGCAGATAACGATCTGTTCCAACATCGCGACAGTTCACCCATAGCCCTGGAGCCTTATAGACATCTCTACAATCCACTTTCTGCTCGCGTGCAACAGGCCATCGCAATGGCGTTGGATGAATTCGAGAGTCGTTACCGTTCGCATCCCAACTATCGTGGCTATGCATTGAGAGCCATCGGTTCATCCCACCTCGACGTTTCGGTTCCAATCGACCAGACGAACGCCTCCATCCTGGAGCGGTTCGCAAGCGCGGCCGGCGGCAATTTGCCCAAGGACTTGAAACAACGGGAACTCCTGATTTCCCAACGCCTTCCAAGTGCGTATGCACAATGGCTAAAGGAATCTGTGGTCGGATTTCTTGGGAAATTGAAAACAGAACTGAGATGGGTTTCGGTCGAGAATGATACTTCGGTTAGCCCGTCTGCCCAACTCCCATTCATCGTTTCGCCGATTCAATTAGGACTCAAAAGCGTGGATCTGGGTGAAGTGCCAGCGATGATTGGCCAGCGATGGAATTTGGGCGGGCCAACGCCGATCCATGTCGCCATGGACAAGCCTGTCAACCGTTTTGACGGTTCGTTTGCGCGTTTGGCAAGCGTGGCTAAGCCAGTTCCGTTTCAGAACGCCAAGTCTTTGCCGTATCGCGACAACTCGAGAACAGTTTCTAAAGTACGAATATGGATTTCCAAAGATGCCGGCAATTCACTGCTCATCTCCAACTCAGGAGCCGTCTCGGAGTCCATCTATTTGGGTTGGGAAAGCCTGCCTATCAACTACCAGTTTTTGTCAACGCTTGGTAGTGGGGAAGCGAACTCGGCGGTTCGATTGGAAATCGACTCTGCGACTATGGAATGGCAACTAAGAGTCGCAGCAGGCGAGCTGATTCGAATCGACTTGCCGGAGGGTGCTGACTGGCCAATGTACTGGTATTGCCAAGAAACGAGGACCCTCCATTCTCTCGATGCTGCATTACAAGCCCTCGAACAAGCTGTAAGTCGATTGAGTACTCCACAACCCGCCATGGCCACGATCAGCAATCCCAGTTTTGAATCCCAAAACAACTCTGCTCGCCGTGGCCGTTTGTCCGGTTGGACAACCTCCATCGATCCCAATGCGTCAGTTGATATCGATTCTCGCTCAGCCACCGAAGGCAAATCGTCCATCAAAATCGAGTCGAACAACTCTTCGTCGATCGCATGGATTCAAAGTGATCCATTTGCGTTGACGCAGTCCGATCGATTGTTCGTTTCGTTTCAAAGTGCAGCACAACCAAGTCCCCATCAAGTGACCCTGTCTCTTTCGAAGTTCGATCCCAAAACCGAGCGATTTGAAACCATCGCGGTCCGCGACTTTGCGGATCGAATTCAACGGCCCAAGGATACGCCCAATTGGGGAATGGTGGGTTTGGATCTTTCGAGTGAATTCCAAGTCGCGAGTCAAGGAAACGACGCGTCGCTCTTTCGACTGCAGTTTGAAGCAAAAGGTCAGGGGCGACTTTGGCTGGACGATGTATCTCTATCCACAAGTTTTTTGCGCGACAACGAGCGTCGCGATTTGCGCGCCGAACTCTTCCTTGCAAGAACCTCTTTGCAACAAGGGGATTCCAGCGCTGCTGTAGCCATGCTCACTTCACCAAGTGGTCGGCTGCTCCAGTGGGTGGATTCTTCGGTGAATCCACCCAAAGTAATGGTGTCGATCCGTGATAACCGCAGGGAATCGGAAGGCTCCAAATCGCTCCCAGTTGAAACTCGGGAACCCGCGGAATGGAACGGCGAACCAAAAGGAAGCGAAGCTAAACTGAGACCGGTTAAGCGACTTCGCAACTATTGGTGGCCGCGAAAAGAGTAGAGATGGTAGCTGCGTACGATGCTTCGCTAAGACTTGATCGCCAGGATGGCATCCAACGGAACGGACGTCCGAAATCCATCGACAGAATGAAAGCCAACGTCTTGCAGTAGCGCTGCGTATTCCGATAAGGTTCGCTCACGTCCTTCTGTGCACACAATCATGTTGAGACTCTGCATCAGAGCCCAACGAGGACCGGTGCGGTCCTCCCAAAGGATCTTTTCGCCAATCAAGAGTCCGCCACCCGATGGTAGTGCGTCGAAAATGCGTCGTAGCAATATATGGATCTTTGGTTCGCTCCAATCGTGGACAATCCTGCCTAAGGCATAGAGATCGGCCTTTGGCAAATCATCGTTAAAAAAGTCACCACCGAGTACTTCGATTCGCGTCGCTATGCCAGACCGCGCTACCATACTATTTGCCAAGTCCAACGCGTGAGGGAGGTCGAATACGATGCCTCGCAATTGGGAATAGCGTTGGCACGCCGCAATGGCCAAGTGTCCCGTTGCACCGCCCAAATCAGCCATGACCTTGAAGCGACTTAGATCAAACGCGTTAACGACGTGTGGTGAAGTGATCATGCCAAAGCCATGCATGCCCATTAGGAATTCTTGCATGGCTTCGTCGGTCCGAAAGAAGTGCGAAAAGATAGGGCCATCGAAGTCAAACGTTTGCTTCCATCGATTCGATCCTTCGCGAACGGCATCCTCGAGGTTGCCCCACATCTTCCACATGACTCGGTTCGAGTAGTGGATGTAGCCCGTCAACCGACGCGGGCTATCTTGCGTCAAATAGGATTCGGCGACGGGTGTGTTGGCATACCGATCTTCGCTTCGCGAAAGCAAGCCAAAGGCGACACAGCTATCTAGCAGCGTCCTTAACGCGGTACGATCGCAATGGAGTTCAACCGCCAAATCGTCCAATGCTTTTGGAGTCTTGAGCACATCAAAGACACCGAGTTCGACGGCGGCAAACATGGTTTTTGATCTTCGAAACGCTTCGAGAAGGTCGAGGACAATCGCAGGATCAGGGATAGACAGGTCCGAAACTTGCATAGTGGAATTTTGGATTTCAGAATAGGTGTTTAAGGGGGGGCGGATGGAACATGGATTTTCACAGATTGTAGTCGACAATCCGATTTTGCCACGCCCCGAATGAGTGTCTCGACGTAGAATCGGGACTCTACCGTAGCTCTATCGTTTAACCCCGTTTAACCCCGTTTAATCCCGTTTAATCCCGTTTAACCCCAATACCGCTCGATTATTTGTTTAACAGTCAGCCGAAGGCGAACTCGATGCTAGTAACGTACGCCTACGCCTACGGCTAACCGTTAAACGAAATTTTTGCGAAATTGGGCTTCATTGAACGGCATTGCGTTTAACTCCTGCTTGCCACTACCACTCCTATGGCCCAACAAGATCTTCCAATGCTTACGCCGCGTGAACCTACTGCGCACAAGGGCAAGTTTGGCCATGCGTTATTGATCGGAGGGGCAACCGGAATGACTGGAGCTATCGCGATCGCTGGGATGGCTTGTCTTCGAACCGGAGCCGGTTTGGTAACGCTTGCCGTCCCTCAAAACAGCCATGCGATCGTGGCTTCGTTGGACCCAAACTACATGACGTTGCCGTTGCCCTGCGATGCCAGTGGACGCTTGATTTCCGTTGCCAAGAGCGTACTTTCAGACCATCTCAAACGAGCAAGTTGTGTTGCAATCGGCCCAGGATTGGGGAGAAGCGAAGCTTCCGACGAAATCGTCACGGATTTATTCGAGAACTTCGATGGGCCAATGATCTTGGATGCTGATGGACTAAATGCCTTGAGCGAATCCGAAACTTGGAAGCAGAAGTGTCGGCAAGAAACGCGTCCTAACGATGCGTTGCGAATCCTAACACCACATCCTGGAGAATGGGAGCGACTCAGCGGCGTCTCAGCCAAGGATAGAGCAGGCCAAATGGAGTCAGCAAACAGGATTGCAGCTCAAACCCAGTGCATCGTACTACTCAAAGGGAATCAAACACTTATAACGAGCGGCAAGGAATCGTTTGTCAATTCGACTGGAAATGCGAGTATGGCGGTGGGAGGCAGCGGCGATTGTCTGACCGGGATGATCGTCGCGTTAGTTTGTCAAGGAATGGCATGCATCGATGCAGCTCGATTGGGCGCACACCTTCATGGACTGGCTGGAGACTTGGCACATGAGGAACTGGGGACGCCAAGCACACTCGCTGTCGACTTAATCCAGTTTTTGCCAGCAGCTTTTAGAAGTTTGGCCAAGGAAAATTTGTTATGTTAATCAACATCCTCGAGCAGTATTGAAAGCAGTCTATGGTTTCCGCCAAAGAGATCCGTGCGCACTTGGATCGACTCGTAAAGCCTCATGGTTCTCTGGGCCAATGGGAAGTCCTGGCGGAACGTCTATGCATCGTTCAGCAATCGTTGAATCCGATGGTGCGTCCGGCAGAGCTGGTTGTGTTCGCAGCAGACCACGGAGTTGTCCAAGCGGGGGTGACGCTTTGGCCGTCGATGGTTACGACCGTCATGATTGAGCAAATCGCACAAGGCTTTTCGGCCTCGGGGGTGCTCGCTCAACTTTATGACGTGGACTATCACGTTGTGGACGTTGGTACTGTGATACCGCCACGCATTACGCATCCCAAACTATCGTCGAGAAGAATTGCGGCTGGAACCAAGAACCTCTTGGTTGAGTCCGCCATGACACTCCATGAGTTTCGTCAGGCGTTGTCCATCGGGGTGGACGAAGCCAGGCAGACGTTGCTGCGCGGTGCCAAAGTTGTCATTGCAGGTGATATGGGCATAGGGAACACGACCTCGGCGAGTTGTTTGGCCAGACTGCTGGCGGACGTGTCGTTGAGCCAGGTGGTAGGAATTGGAGCAGGAACCAATGAACAGTCTCTAGAAAAGAAGCGGTCTGTCGTCAAAACAGCAACCGATCGCGTGATGGAACGCTGCGGCCGCACGATTGACGAAGCGGCCTTGGCTGCCGTGAGCGGCTTTGAGATCGCCGCCATGGCGGGCTTCTATGTTCAGTGCGCCAAGCAAAAGCAGTCAATCCTATTGGACGGTATGATCGCAACGGCAGCGGCCCTGATAGCCCAACAATTTTTTCCGGAAGTAGTGGATCAGATGATCGCCGCACATGAATCCGACGAACCTGCTCATGCTCAGATGCTTGAGAGCCTAAAGCTTGCACCCATGTTGAAATGGAATATGCGTTTGGGAGAAGGAACTGGCGCCTTGGCCCTCTACCCCTTGCTTGCCGGAGCCGCCGCCTGGGTTACGCAAATGGCTAAGCTCGATTCGCTGACGCAGACTTAACTTTACGACCTGTCAAAAATCAACTTCAACCGCACTCTGGCCAACCAAGGGCTCCCATCCACATGACAAAATTCTTAATTGCGTTGCTCACCTTACTGTCGTGGATGTTCACTTCGGTACCTTTGCAGGGGCAAAGCCCAGTACCCGACGAACGGGCTGACTTGATTCGAGCAAACTACACCAAGTCGGAAGTGCGGATTGCAATGCGCGATGGAGTCGAGCTGTTTACGTCTATTTATGAACCCAACGATGCCGACGCGAGTCGCCGCTATCCGATATTGCTCTCACGAACTCCCTATAGTGTAGGCCCCTATGGATTGTCACAGTACAAGACGAGGCTTGGACCGTGTGCGGAGTTCGAGAAGAATCGGTATATCTTTGTCTTTCAAGACGTCCGTGGAAAGTACATGAGCGGTGGCGAGTTTCTCGATATGCGCCCGCACATCGACAACAAGACGACCCCTAAGCAGTTCGATGAGAGTAGCGACACGTTCGATACCATTGAGTGGTTGGTCAAGAACACCTCAAGCAATAACGGTCGCGTGGGCCAATGGGGTATATCGTACCCTGGTTTCTACACGTCGGCGGGAGCCATCGATTCGCATCCAGCATTGAAGGCCATTTCGCCTCAAGCCCCAATTGCGGATTGGTTCTTCGATGATTTCCATCGCAATGGAGCCTTTGTGTTGCCTATGGGCTTCAATTTTTTCTATTCTTTTGGCCGTCCCCGTCCAGGGCCAACCACCGAAGGGAATCCTTCGTTTCCATTCCCAACTCGCGATGGTTATCAATTCTTTTTGGAACTGGGGCCACTCAGCAATGTCGATAAATATCATTTCCATGACGAGATCGGTTTCTGGAACGATTTGGAAGCGCATCCAAACTACGACGTTTTTTGGCAAGATCGAAATCTGTTGCCACATCTCAAAAACATCAAAGCCGCAGTGCTCACCGTGGGTGGATGGTACGACACCGAGGATTTGTATGGCCCGCTCAAGACGTACGCAGCCATTGAAAAGCAGAACCCATACATCAGTAACCACTTGGTCATGGGCCCTTGGTCGCACGGTCAGTGGAGTAGCGACGAAGGTCGGCGGCTCGGACAAGCTGACTTCGGATTTGCAACTTCGACTTGGTATCAACAAAACATTTTGCTTCCATTTTTTGAATCCCATTTAAGAGGGACAACCATCCTCGAACCAGCGGAAGCAACTGTCTTTGAAACAGGGGCCAATCGCTGGCGCAAATTCGACCAATGGCCTCCCAAAGATATCAAGCAAACGAATTGGTATTTTTCGGAAAATGGGCATATCGAACCTGCTGCGCCCTCTGAGTCGCTGGCATCGGACAGTTTCGTTAGCGACCCTAGCAAGCCGGTCCCCTACACCATGGAGATCACAACTGCGTGGGCTAAGGACTACGTTACGGAGGATCAACGCTTTGCATCGTGGCGGCCCGACGTGTTGGTATATCAAAGCGATGTGCTCAAAGATGCGATTACGGTTGCCGGGCCGATTCAAGCAAGCTTGTGGGTTACGACAACCGAAAGCGATGCGGATTGGGTCGTCAAAGTGATCGATGTCACCCCCAGCCCTGCCCTGGAAAGCAACCGCAATCGAAACACCAACAAAGAGCCAGTTAGTAACGGCAGGCATGAGTTGGTTCGGGCGGCGGTCATTCGAGGAAGATTTCGCGAAAGTTTTGCATCGCCCAAACCTTTCGAGCCAGGTAAACCTACCCTCGTCGAACTTGAGTTAAGCGATATTTTGCATACGTTCCAACCTGGGCATCGCTTTATGATTCATGTGCAAAGCAGTTGGTTTCCGTTTATCGATCGCAACCCGCAGCGTTATGTTCCCAATATCTTCGAAGCAAAAGAAGACGACTTTGTTCGGGCAACCCACGGCGTTTTGCGAAGCAAGCAGCATCCCAGCCGGGTTAGGCTGCCGACGATTCCTAGATGACAATCGTCATTTGGAATAAGATCGCATATGCAGTTCCGTCTACACTGGCCGCCGGTCGCGGAGCGAATCGGCCTGCGAATGACTACAGAATAGCTGGATTGACTTGTTCAAGTTTCGAAAAACACTTGGCAGCAAAATCGTGGTACATTGTTCGAGTCCTACGATAAATCATGTTCCAGTAGCGCTCGTTGAACAGCAACCATGAAGTATAGATATCTCGGTAATTCCGGTCTTTTGGTCTCGCGAATCTGCCTCGGAACGATGACGTTCGGAATGAAGGATTGGGGGTGCGATTACCCTACGTCTGCCGGGCTAACAAATGCTTTTATTCAAGCCGGCGGTAACTTCATCGATACCGCGGATATGTACAGCAACGGCATCTCTGAGGAGTATGTTGGGAAAGCGATGGCGGCGCACCGACGCGACGATTTGGTCTTAGCGACTAAGGGATGGTTCCGAATGGGGAAGACCCCTAACAACAAAGGACTTTCTCGGAAACACATAATGGAAGCGGCCAATGCCAGTCTCCAGCGGCTTGGGACAGACTACATCGATCTTTATCAAATGCACGAGCCCGACCCGCATACGCCGATTGAGGAAACGATGCGAGCCATGGATGACCTCGTACGTTCGGGCAAAGTGCGTTACATCGGTTGCAGCAATTTTTACGGTTGGCAAATTGTAAAAGCCAACGCTGCGGCTGACGCGCGAGGCCTAACTCGCATGATCAGCGCTCAGCACATGTACAATCTTTTGCGGCGTGACGTAGAACGCGAAGTATTGCCAGCCTGCGAGGACCAGGGATTGGGCATGATGTGTTGGAGCCCGCTGGCAAGCGGACTATTGACTGGCAAATACGAGTATAAGAATGGACCTGAGGTCGGCTCGCGAGTCGGTCTGCGGGCTGAAATCGATTTGCCACGTTACTGGAATGAAAACAGTTTTCGCGTGATCGACGAAGTTAAGGCGGTAGCAAAGGAATTTAGCAAGACGCCAGCGCAAGTCGCACTCAGTTGGTTGCTTTATGATGAACGCGTTGCGAGCGTGATCATCGGTTCCCGAAGGATCAAGCAATTGTCGGAGGGGTTGGAATCGGGCGAGTGGGACCTGCCGCCGGAACAATACACGCGACTTGCGAATGTTGTGCCATTTGCGCTTGGCTATCCGCGAGAATGGATCGAAATCACCAAGAGCCATACCACCGGTCATGAATTGCCCCGGAGCCGTTCAAATTTTTTGGCAATTGCTGAAAAATCCGGTGGCGAGCGGTGACTTATTGACAGCAGAGTCACATCCAGTTGCTCGAAACGCCAATTTGTATTCTGAGGATAAGTAGATCGACGGGCAGCAAATACGACGCGTGTATGAGGAATACGGTGCGGCACTCGTGCTGTACGCTCGCCAGTGGTGCG